>JBILYL010000284.1:0-3791 GCA_044377775.1 Bacteroidia bacterium | reverse complement strand
TGAGTGGCCGTATGAAAAAGCTCCGAATCCCTTTTGCCATTCAAATTTTTCTTTGACCAAACGGTTATCATTAATGAATTTTGATGAACCTGCTTTAATATCTCTTACCAGATCACTTAGGCTAATTGATGGTTTCATGCCTATTAGCAGATGAGCATGATCAGGCATACAATAGATGGCAATAAGTTTTGTATTTCTCTTCTCAATAATTCCGGAAATGTATTTTTGAAGCTCTTCTCTAAAAGAATGATGGATTAAACATTGTCTTCTCTTCACAGCAAAAACTAATTGAATATATATTCTCGAATAGGTATCTGCCATATTATATGGTTGTTAATTATAATTCCTTTTTGGTAAACAGGTCGATTTTCACTGCCTTGAAAAGTTTTCTTCTCATAGGGATGCATAGGTCGCTCCTCTGGAGCTTTATTTGATTTTATTTCTTTTTGTTACAAAAAGGCCGCTCCTCCGGAGCTAAATAATACTTGGCAACACGCATAAATCTTTAGATCAGCCCCAGCGGGGCGACCTGTTTATAGCCCCATAGGGGCGTTAAATTTTTTCCCAACAAAACGACAGCATCAATTCATTACGGAATTGGAATTTAAAAGGTGGTAACGGTGCATATCGAATTCGACTATCGAGTATAAAATCTAAGTATTTGAAAATATGTATGATCACTCTGTTCCGGAAATCGATATCGAACTTGGTACGGTTGATCGCATTTATAAAGCCACGTGAGTAGTTTTCCCAACGGACTTTCGCTCCGAAATTTTTCCGGATAAAGGTTTGAAGACCAAACCCATATTCAGATGTGATAAGTGTTTTGTTGTAAATGATATCATTTTCATGTTTAATAGGTTCGAAATCTAAAAGAGGTATTGTAGCAGTTCGTAAAGTAACGAATGTGAAATTTATTCTGTTTGTTTTCCAGAAATGAATGGAAGTACCATATCCGATATCGATATTCATCGGACTTCCGAATCCGCTTGTCCATCGTTTCTCGTAATAACCGCTATCGTTGTATAAGGTTTCGTAATTTGATAAAAATTGTGAGTTAAAATATAATGTAAATATGTTTTCAAATGTCTTATTATTATTTTTTACAAATTCAAGGCTTACATCAAGATAATCTGTGTTTTTATACCAACTGCTATCAACAAATTTCATATATCCAAGTTCTCCATTAAATCGAATATGTCTTTCCCATTGATTACCTGTAGTATCGAAATTAATATTTGATCTTAATAGAAATGAATAGTTGTTATTCCCATTGTATTTCCAATTTTTATAATGGACGTATGAAGCAGAGAAGTTATTAGAATAGGATAAAGTTGCTGGTATTCTATTTCTTTTTTTTAAGGAATCGTTCCCTTCACGTGCATTTGTTATTAAAGTAAGTAAAACAAAAAGTATACAAAATGCAGTTTTGTAATTTTGTATTTTTGTTGACATCTTTATACTTAGAATAATTTTATTCTGATTTTTGGAAGAGAATTATTGCTGATTCCCCATGTATCTGAATAATCAAGATCAACATAAATATATTTTACTCTGCAATTATTTTTGCTTTCTTTTATTGTTTTGTTCCATGGGATTAAATGGGTTTTATTAATTCCGTCCGTATATTTTGCGAAGCATATAAAAACGATATAGTCAAATTGTTTCAGGCTAAATGAACTGATACAATGATTCGGGTCTGCAAGGCATGAGATCAACGAGTCGTAATGTATGTTTCTTCTATCATTGAAAAATACTGAATCGATCTTACAAATGTTTTCTAATGTGTAATTTATATTAGCATTGCATGTTATTCCATCAGCTTTGTATGGAAGCTGTTTTTTATTATTATTAAAAATTAATATCTCAGGACTTCCTACGAAAAATATGTTCAATTCCTTGAGGCATGTAGGATCTTTAGCAAAAGTAATTAGTGCGGAGTCAATTGTTAATGTTTTTGAGTATTTAGTAATTGATTTTTGTGTTTCAATATTAGGATCCTTTATTCCCTCCCATTTTTTAATTACAAAGCTACAAGAGCTAATAGATAGAATGACAATGGAAAGAATTAGGTGTTTTATATATTTTTTGAGGTATTGTCTATTTGTTGCCATCCTTAATGTAAATTATTATTTTAAAATATTTTTTTTGATAAATGATTTTGTTAATGAGCGTGATTTTTCAAAAAATATCATGTTCCCGTTTTGATCTAAAAAAATGCCTGAGGAACGCTGTTGGTGGAGTATTCATCAAGTTTATATCCTCGGGAAAGTTCTTGAATAAATCGTTCTTGTTTTTCTGACTCATTTGTGCCATATTGATTAGGGTTAATGATATAAGATAAAACACTGTAGTTTTCCATTTTTATTTTCTTTTTCAAATTCTTTATATTCATATCTTGGTTAATTACTATAAGGGATATTCCTTCCGATTTTAAAGAGTCTGCAATTTTTACATATTTTTTTAATACAAGACTGCACGCGCCACACCATGAGGACTGAATGAACACCCAGCTGTATTTATTCTTTTTTGATATCATTCCTAATTGTTCACTGTTAATTAATTCAAAGTGGATTTCACTTTTTGAATTAATAGAAAGCTTTTTGCCAACGTTCTCTATACAAAAAGGGTGGATGGATAAGCTATCTTCTTTTGAAAGTATTTTTGATCCATCATCATTGCTTCGTCCATTAATTATAATTTGAGCTGAGAGCTTGTCACTATTTGGAAAAAAGATTGATAGTATTGCTACAGAAAAAAAGGGTTTCATAATTTTAATTTTAAAAGTGTGGAGAAACTCCATTTTACATTGCAAATATTTAATAGAACACAATCAACTGCTGCATTGCAATTAGATAGATTGTTCTTATAGGGTATGTACTGTTTTTTGGAGTCAAATATTAGTAATAGTAACATCCTTTCATTTTTAAATATTTATAGAATATAAGTTTTTTTATTTGGTAGTATTTTTTGTCCCTAATTTTATTTTTGGTATTGGCCCTTTTATTTTCCAAGACTCTAAATAATCTAAGTTGATATAGTATATTTTTATTGTGCATGTTGATGAACGATCCTTTAGGATTCTATTCCAAACAGAAATATGTGATTCATTTACTCCCTGAAAATATTTTGTGAAATTCATAAACAAAATATAATCATATTGTATCGTATCTGTTTGTTCATGATTATTGGGATCAACAACAAAACTCATTAACGTATCGAAATTAATTTCTCTATTTGGTTTATTTGAACTCCATTTTATATTGCAAATATTTAATAGAACACTCTCAACTGTTGCGTTGCAATTAGATAGATTATTCTTATAAGGCATGTACTGTTTTTTGGAGTCAAATATTAGTAATTCCTGAAATCCCCCAAAAATATTTACAATACTGGTAAATGAAGTTGAATCTTTTGAAAAAATGACATTTATTGAATCTATTCCTAAAGAATTTGCATATTTGTTTATTGATGTAAATGTTTCCATTTTGGGATTTTTAGTGCCACAGAGTTTCATTAATACAGGGTTACATGAAATGAACAATAAATTATGATATAAATTATCACTTATTTTCAGTTTTTGATTTTCGAGAATAGATCTTAATCATGTCTTTTTTATCTAATACCCAAAAATTCATATAGTCTGTAGTTACTTTAATTGCCATTATCTTCAAACCGCTTTTCTGTTTAATGCTGTTTTCCCAATCAACCATCTTTTTTTTATTTACTTTTCCAGCCCATTTTGCCCAATAAATAATTAAATAGTAATCAAAATTTTCAAAATGTTTTTG
>JBILYL010000283.1:0-3819 GCA_044377775.1 Bacteroidia bacterium | reverse complement strand
TTCTAATTTACCCCATGCTATAATCGATCCTGTGAACGTGATCGCGCCAATAAAAATACCGATGTACACTTCCACTAAATGGATAGTGTGTGCTGCTCCATGAAGTGATTGTGTTTTAGGATCCAGATACGAACCAAATCCAACCAACACAGCCGCTAATCCCACAAAGCTATGCAAGATCGCAACCAATTGCGGCATGGATGTCATTTCTACTTTGCGTGCAAGCATTAAACCGATAACGGATGCAATTGCAATTGCTGCCATGATATAAACATGTCCGGCAACGCCTTGTCCGAGTACTGTAGCAATTATGGCAATTGCCATTCCTATGATACCGTAGAACACACCGCGTTTAGCAGATTCTTGTGAGGATAAACTTCCTAAACTTAAAATGAACAGGATACTTGCAAATAAATATGCTGCTGTTTGAATTTCCTTTGCTATAACAATCATAATTTCTTTGGTTCTTATTTTTTAAACATTTTCAACATACGGTGCGTAACCACAAATCCACCAACAATATTGATGCTGGCCACTAAAATAGCAATACCTGCTAAAATGGTCATTGGGTTCATGATATCATCGGTAGTTTGCAATAAACCACCAATTACAATAATTCCGCTAATAGCATTTGTTACAGCCATTAAAGGAGTGTGCAATGAGTGCGATACGTTTGTGATCAATTGCCAGCCAACAAAAACGGCCAATACAAATACTGTGAAATGTTGAATGAATTCGGCTGGTGCAAAACGACCAACCAGAAATAATAATGCTCCAACAACTCCTAAAGTAATGATCATTGAAGTAGACGCTTTTTTTGCTTTTTCTGCATCGGAAGCTTTTACTTCTTCAGCAGTTGGTGGTACAACTTTTTTAGCACCTCCGGCTGTCGGACTTACAGGAAGCGGTGCAGGAGGCCAATTGATCTTTCCGTTATATGTTACCATTGCTCTTGACACAACAGCATCTTCCATATCAATTTTCCATTTTTCTGCTTTCCCCATATCATCCAATAAATGACATAAGTTGTTACCGTACAATTGGGAAGCTTGTGTAGGAAGTTGATTTAATTTACCAACGATTGTAACACCATTGTTGGTTGTGAATACTTCACCGTTTTTTGTATATGCGCAGTTTCCACCGGTTGCCGCTGCTAAATCCACAACTACCGAACCTGGTTTCATGGCATCAACGTGGTAATCCATCCATAATTTAGGTGCCGGTCTGCCTGGGATTTGTGCAGTGGTAATTACAATATCTACTTCTTTCGCTTGCTCTAAAAATAATTTCATCTCCGCTTCGATGAACTCTTTACTCATTTCTTTTGAGTAACCTGAAGAGGTTGCGCCATCTTCATTTATTTCTACCG
Organism: Bacteroidia bacterium; assembly: GCA_044377775.1. Classification (GTDB taxonomy): domain Bacteria; phylum Bacteroidota; class Bacteroidia; order 2-12-FULL-35-15; family 2-12-FULL-35-15; genus 2-12-FULL-35-15. The sequence goes on along the minus strand of JBILYL010000283.1, from coordinate 2,450 downwards.
TTAAGAATTGCGCACCCATCGATTCGATCTGTTCTGCAACTTCTTTACGTGTATCAAATGCTCGAACAATTGCGCCTAATGAATTGGCAGCGCCAATGGCAGCTAAACCTGCAACACCTGCACCAATTACCAATACTTTTGCAGGCTCTACTTTACCTGCTGCTGTGATTTGCCCGTTAAGGAACCTTCCGAAATGGTAAGAACCTTCAATCACTGCTCTATATCCTGCAATGTTTGCCATCGATGACAATACATCCATTTTTTGTGCTCTGGAAATGCGGGGAATAGCATCCATTGCAATCGCATTTACTTTTTTATCTGCTAATTTTTGAAGTAAAGGTTGATTTTGTGCCGGCCATAAGTAGCTCAACATGACTAAACCTTCTTTCATCAGATCCACTTCTTCCATTGCTGGTTCCTTAACCTTTAAAACAATGTCTGATTTGCCATAGATGTCGGCCGCAGTAGCAACTATTTTTGCCCCGGCTTCTTCAAAATCTTTATCAGAAAAATTTGCCTTTATCCCTGCGTTGTGCTGAATGTAAACTTCAAATCCTTGCTTTTGCAATCGTTTGACAGTTTTTGGAGTTGCAGCAACTCTTAATTCATTTGGAAAAATTTCCGATGGAATGCCTACCTTCATAATTAAACTATATTAAGATTTTTTGTTTTTTCAGAACAAATTTTTGAGTCCCGAAAGTAATAAAATATTAGTTAGTATCCAAAAAAACGGGAATGACCGGATTAATGCTCTGGATTTCAATGCAAATCAATAATAGGCGGATCTTGTTTTGATCGCAATATCCGGAAAGTCTGTAATGATTCCATCTGCTTTTATGGCTATAAAGCGTTTCATGTCTTTTTCAGAATTCACTGTCCAAACGATTACTTTACACCCCATTTTATGAGCCTGCTCAATAGTTTTTGTTTTGCAAATTTTGGCAGCCGGATTATAACAAAAAGGAGTAAATCCTAATTTGTGAATGTTGCGTTTTACACTACGGAGATTTGCTACCAACAGTCCGGTTTTTAATTGTGGATGTAAGGTATGAATGGCAAGTAAACTTCTAACATCAAAACTTTGAATAATGATGCGATCGTCAATATAAAATTTCTTAATAATATTATAAACGAGTGCTGCTGTAATTTCAGGTTCAAAATGAAATTTACCATCGCCCAGGGAATTGCTTTTTATTTCGATATTATATTTTATCGGGGGAAGGTTGTTTACTTTAGTATACTGTTCCATTGCTTCAATTACTTCATTTAGCAATGGTTTATATGCCTCTGTTTTTAACTGTTCCGGAAATTTTTTGTTTCCCCTTTTTCCGCAGTCGTATTTTTTTATTTCTGCATAGGTCATTCCATGCAAATTCCGTTGGTTACTTTTTTTTACTTTTTTGTTATCCGGTTGGGTGCAGATTTTAGAATTGAACCAGGGATCATGTGAAACAACTACTTGCGAATCTTTTGAAATAATTATATCCAGTTCAATATAATCTGCACCAGCATTTGCCGCTGCTTTAAATGCTGTTAATGTATTTTCGGGATATAGGCCCCTGAATCCTCGGTGCCCGTGTACTTCTGTTTTTTTCTGAACTTGTGCTGTACAGAAGAAATTCAGAACGACAAATAATTGGAGGAGGAGTGTTTTCATTTGTAAAAGCGAAATTACTAAAATCTAAATGAATTGTTTCAGCGTATATTTGTGAAATATTTCAATTATTAATATAAACGATGGACTTATCAAAACTTCCTCAACTGGCGAGAGTCGCTGAAACAAACACTAAAAAATTGTTTGAGGTATTAAAAAGAAAAAAACCGAATAATCTGGATGATATTGTTCATCAACTTCATGATGAAGCATTTGAAAAGATCGACTGTATGAAGTGTGCGAACTGCTGTAAAACAACTAGCCCCATTTTTTATGACAGAGATATTGACAGAGTAGCAAAAAGATTGAGAGTAAAACCGTCTGATTTTATTTCTAAATACCTGCATCAGGATGAAGATGGAGATTATGTTTTGAACGAAGCACCCTGTACTTTTTTAGATTCCGAAAATTATTGTCTCATTTATGAAGATCGTCCGACAGCATGCCGGGAATATCCGCATACCGACAGAAAACGTTTTTATCAGTTACTCGATCTAACTGTAAAGAACACCTATGTTTGTCCTGCTGCATTTGAGATCGTTGAGCAGATGAAAAAGAAATTTTAAGTGCAATTAAACGTAATATTGGCTATCTGGTAGGAATTGAAATTTAGTATTTCGCCAAACTTTAAAACTGTTTAAAATTGTACTACATTTGAATATATAAAACTAAGGATCCCATGAAATCAAATTTTACTTTTTTATCAGTAATTGTATTTTCAATTTCTGCTATTGCTTTTATTGCATCAAGCGGAACAGAATTTAAGAATAAAAAGTCAGAGAAAGGAATTACGGAA
>JBILYL010000372.1:0-2731 GCA_044377775.1 Bacteroidia bacterium | reverse complement strand
ATGGGGTAGCATCAGTTTTGCGTATGCGTTTTATCTGTTTCCAAAACAAATCCAAATCTATTTTGATGTCCCACGCACAGCCGCCAGGTTCGCTAGGTATTCGGCCCTTTCCATATTGGTTCATTTTTTCCTCAGTTATTTTTGGTTTCCCGTTGTTTGATAGGCACCCGTAGGGCAAATCACAAATAATTAAATCAATACTCTTGTCGGGTATTGATTTCATTTGTTCTAAACAGTCAGCATTGTAGAGTTGTAAAGTTGTCATTTATATTTAAACAAAGATTATATATCTCTCTACTTATACCTTTTCATTTCTTTCTGTTGGTCTGCAGCCTCTTTCAACCGCTGGCTAGCAGTGCCGTGGCGTAAAATCTGTATTAAATTTTTGTGTTCCTTTAAAAGTAAGTTTTTAGATAATAAAACCTTTTTAACCATTTATATAATCTCTCTAGAATATAAATGCGGCCACCCAAAAAGATAGCGGATAGCAAAGGCAAGCCCCCTACAAAGAAGGAAAGCAAAGAGAAAAAGAAAAAGGAGCAGAAGCCGCTCCCCAAGCTTTTAACGGCTGCGGAAGGCAGGGACGAGCTCAAGACAAAGCATACGTTGGATAAACGCAGAGAGGCGGCCGCCAAAATCAAACAGAAAAAAATTATATAAGCAGTTGATTATCCTTTATATAATTTTGTTTTTTTTATAATTTATTTTCGCAGAAAATCTGCAACGGTGTAATCAATACCACCATACTCCCACCATATTTCATCACTACCCTTTTTTTTCCAACCTAAACTGCCGAACACAATCTCTCCACCATTTGCAATCCACTCTAATGTCGCATTAATAGGACAACAGTTTGCCTCTCGTTTCATGACAGACAAGAAACCGCAATTCACCAATTCGTCAATATCTTTTAATTTGCTGTCAATAAACTTTTTTTTCATAATTGCTTGTATCAAAGGAGGTGCTGGTAAATATATTCTGTCACCCTCCAGTCCATTGATTGCTTTTACCATATCATATATTTTAAAATAAGGGTCAACCACAACCCCTTGAAAATTAACCCAAAAGTGTCCGTCCATTTTGCTTGTTTGTTTGCTTGTGTTGTATTCGATTTATTTCTGAAAAGTGTTTCAATTTTTTGCTGGCTAGGTTACGTCCAAAAGCCCCTCCATGTAGGAGGGGCAGATGGTTTTGTTTTTTTTATAATTTATTTTATGATTTTATAGTTATACATCTAAACTTATTTGGAATGTCCGTAGGCACAAACACACGATTGATACGTGGGTCATCGGACGTTGGGGTTTTGCGATACATTGCACCTAAAACACAATTGAAGTAAAACCCACTTGAATACAGTTCTATTTTTTCAGAAAGTTCAACCTCACTCAATCGAGTTATAGGCTTATTTTGATAGTTTGTCTGATTTTCAATAATACACGACCGATACATATAACTGTTTTCATCAATTTTATGATTAAACCTGGGGTCTAGTCCTTCAATTCTAGAACTCATCATAATATGCCACCGCCGTTTCAATAAGTCCATTTTTTCTCCATTTTCTTCATTCCACTTCATATTTTCAGCGATGTTTGGCTGATAATAGTGTTCGACATACGCTCTAACAAAGGCCATTTTATGCGGGTGATTTTCCCACTTGGCTTGGCGTTTTTTTAATAATTCTTGGATTATTTTCCACTCTTTATCATTTTCATCGTCTTTGCGTTTTGTTTCGGCTTTCTCTGCATCGATTGTTTTTTTGATTTCTAAAACAGGCACATTAAAACGCACCGCAGCAGCACATAATTTAGGTAGAGTGGCTGAACCTAAATTTGTCATACGTGCACCTTTATCGGCACAAAAACGCCGAATAATCATTTCTAATTCGTGTTTTGTAATTTTGTTTTCTTTACAGATTTGCTCCATTTTCGTTTCTGTTTCTGTTTGGCTGTGTGTTGCTTTCGATTTATTTCTGAAAAGTGTTTCAATTTTTTGCTGGCTAGGTTACGTCCAAAAGCCCCTCCATGTAGGAGGGGCAGATGGTTTTGTTTTTTTATAATTTTCTTCATTCCACTTCATATTTAGATAAGATAGCATTAATCCGTGCGTTTTCAAAATCAACAGCCCGTTTTAATAGATATTCTAAATACTCGATAACATATTTTTCGGAATTGGCCTTAGTATCGAATTTTAATAAATCAATACCATTGAACCCTGTCAATACAACGAGCGTCCAAGTGGAGAAATCTTGATGCTGTTTTCGTTTTAACATCATTTGATGTTCGTAGGTGACCTCACCGCCGCTGGCAGTGTATATATTGAGCTGCATATATTTACCATCGCCTTTGACATCTATTAATTTCCACCCATTTTTATAGAGGCATGGGGGTGTTACAGTCCCCACTTTTTTAGGGAAAATTTCATCATTAATCAAGAGGTCACCCTCTCGAGTATGGAGCAGCTGATTAAATAAACTCGAGAGAGTTGGGCCTCGGGTTCGTGACATTTTCGTTTCGGTTTCTGTTCGTTTAGTTGGCTGTGTGTTGCTTTCAATTTATTGTGAAAAAGCATTTCAATTTTTTGCAGGATTGTATTGAAACATAGGGGAAATCGAAATCACTTTGGATACAGTCAAAATAGCTGAGCCAAAGGTAAAAAGGACCTTTGGTGGCTATCTTTTCATCTCTTTGGAATTTAATTTTAGGTAGATTGTTTTACAGGGGGTTATAAATGA
>JBILYL010000282.1:0-3843 GCA_044377775.1 Bacteroidia bacterium | reverse complement strand
TCCGATTATGATGGTAACACATTTACTAATTTTACTGAAAAAGAAGGCCTCTCAAATAATTACGTAACAAGTATCCTACAAGATAATTTAGGAAATCTATGGTTCGGAACAGGAGGAGGCGTTTCTAAATATGATGGCAGAAAGTTTGTACAATTCACGGAAAAAGAGGGACTCTCAAATAATTTCGTTACAAGCATTATACAAGATAAAGCCGGAAATATTTGGATTGGGACTAAACAGGGAGGTGTATCTAAATATGACGGCAAAACTTTTTTAAATTTTACGGAGAAAGAGGGGCTCTCAAATAATTTTGTGTCCAGCATCCTGCAAGATCAATCAGGAAATATTTGGTTCGGTACAAATGGGGCAGGAATATTTAAATACGATGGAAAATTCTTTATAAATTTTACTGAAACAGAAGGACTCTCAAATAATTTTGTGACAAGCATACTTCAAGATAAATCAGGAGATCTTTGGTTTGGTACAAATGGTGGTGGTGCATCTAAGTTTGACTATAAAACCTTTACTCATTTTACTGAAAAAGAAGGACTAAATAATAATATTATTAGAAATATCCTTCAAGATAAAAACGGAACACTTTGGTTTGCAAAAGGTGGTGGCGGTGTTTCGAAATACAATCCTAAATCTTTTAGACACTTTACAGAAAAAGAAGGATTGTCAAATAGTACAGTACTAAGTATCATTCAAGATTTTTCTAAAAAAATCTGGTTTGGAACTGAGGGTGGAGGAGTATCTATGTACGATGGTAATTCATTTACACATTTTACAAAAAAAGATGGTTTAACAGATAATACGGTGTATAGTATCCTCCAAGATAATTTAGGAAATCTCTGGTTTGGCACTTCTTCTGGATTAACAAAATATGATGGAGAATACTTTACGCAATTTAAAAATATAGAAGGGTTGTCAAACACTACTGTATATAGTATTTTGCAAGATAAACTTGGATTTATTTGGATCGGAACAGATGGAGGTGGCGCGTTCAAGTTCGATGGAAAATCGTTTAAAAATTACACGAAAAAACAAGGGCTTTCAAGTAATAGTGTGAGAATTATTTTTGAAGATAGTTTCAGAAACATTTGGTTCGGCACATATGGAGGTGGTTTAACAAAATATAACGGGAAATCATTTACACATTTCACAGAAAAACAAGGAATGCCAGACAATTTTGTGAGAAGTATCATTGAAGATAAATCTGGAAATTTATGGTTCGGTGGGCTAGGATTTAATGGACTTACTAAATACGATGGTACATCCTTTTATTCATTTACAGAAAAAGAAGGACTATCAAATAATGTTGTATGCAGCATTCTGCAAGACAAATCCGGAAACATTTGGATTGGAACCCGCTTTGGCTTAAGTAAACTATCAAGCGAAAATTTAGCGAAAATAAATGATCTTGTTAAATATAAAAGCACAAAAGAATCTGCTAAGTATTTTGAAAGTTTTGTTTATGAAGATGGTTTTTTAGGCGTTGGTTGTAATTCTAATGCTATTTGTAGCATAAATGATAAAAATATTTGGATTGGAGCAAATGATCGATTAACAGTATACAGCACTTCAAATTCTGGAGATGTTGCCGATACGATTGCTCCTAATATTCAATTGAAAAGTATAGAGTTATTTAATGAAAATATTCCTTGGGTAAATTTAAAAAAGAAAAAAGATAGTATACTAATTCTTGGCAATGGTGTTACTATTAGAAATTTTGAATTTGATAGTATTACAAAATGGTATGGTTTGCCCGAGAATTTAAGCTTGGCATACTACAACAATTACTTAACATTTAATTTTATTGGCATTACTACAATGCGACCCAAAAAGGTCAAGTATCAATATAAATTAGATGGGATTGATGAAAACTGGAGCGCAATAACGAATAAAACAGCAGCAACTTATGGTAACTTACCTCATGGCTCTTATACCTTTAAAGTAAAAGCCATGAACAGTGAAGGTTTTTGGAGCAATCAGTTTAATTACAGTTTTGTTATTCGTCCCCCTTGGTGGCAAACTTGGTGGTATAGAACCTTAGTTGTTTTGTTAATTATCGGTTCAATTTGGTATTATATAAAATGGCGTGAACGCAAATTAAAAACAGAGAAAGAAATTCTTGAGCAAACTGTAGGTGAAAGAACTGCCGAAATTATTCAGGAAAAGAAAATTGTTGAACAGCACCGAAAAGAAATAATAGATAGTATTAACTATGCTGAAAGGATCCAACGAAGTTTTATTGCAACAAAAGAAATATTAAATGAAAATTTGAATGACTATTTTGTTTTCTTTAAGCCAAAAGATATTGTAAGTGGTGATTTTTATTGGGCAAGTAAGTTAAATAACGGTCATTTTGCATTAGCTACTGCAGATAGCACAGGGCATGGTGTTCCCGGGGCTATCATGAGTTTGCTAAATATTACCAGCCTAGAAAAAGCTATTGAAACTGAAACGGAACCTTCGGATATTTTAAATGTAACACGAGAGATTATTATAGAACGCCTGAAAAAAGACGGAAGTGTTGAAGGGGGAAAGGATGGAATGGATGCCAGTTTAACAATTTATGACTTTAAGAACAATAAATTAATAATTGCAGCGGCAAATAATCCAGTGTGGATAATGCGTGGAACAGAAATCATAGATATAAAACCTAATAAAATGCCGGTAGGAAAACATGACAAGGATTATGTTTCATTTACTCAACAAGAAGTGGCTTTACAGAGCGGTGATGTTGTTTATACTTTAACAGATGGATTCCCCGACCAATTTGGTGGCGTAAAAGGCAAAAAGTTTATGATTAAAAATTTGCGTGATTTACTCGCTGCTAATAATCAATTGCCAATGCAAGAGCAAAAGGAATTATTAGAAAAAATATTTACGAAATGGGTTGGTAATTTAGCACAGGTAGATGATGTTACGATAATTGGAGTTAGGGTTTAATTGCCCTCAATCGTTTTTTATTAGTGGCCACAGAAGTCCCAAATTAGAGCATAGTCAATTGTCTCATCAAGGATTTCATTCATATTTGTTCTGGAAGAAGAATCCGAAGTTGAGTGCTCATTAGAATCCTAATTGCCTGAAAATCATCCAAGATGTTCGATAAATCCAAAATGTTGGGTACATAACCGAAAACCCCTGATAAAGCTTATTTATCAAGGGTTTTTTGGTTCGATAAGGAATCGTTTAAATAAATAACGATCTATTTTCAAGTAGTTTAATTGTTCGAATCTTAAAATCCTTAGCAAGGATAAGTGGAATCCATTTCCTGTTAAAACTGTTTAATCAAGGAGAATATTTCTATTGATTTTTTCAATTTATAAAGGGGAAGGGATTCCATCAGTTGATTTACTTTTGCTTCATCAACATCTTTAAAAATAAGTACGGCTCCATTTTTAGTTTGTCGTAAAAAAAAGCTTTCTAAAATCCCTTCTACTTTCCATTTAGCAATAACCTCTTGTTCATGTTTAATTATTTCTTGAAAATTGCTGGGAAGGTTATCCGTGTCGATCGTTAAAATTGCTTGAATTCTGTTCATGTTTTTATAGATTTAAATTTTATAAAATTATTTTATTAGTTTTTCTAAATGCTCAAACAGTGAATTATCAGTCATGGTGATTTTCATAGAATGTATTTCATTTCTTCGGAAACCATTAATGAGAAAGGGGTCTTTTAAAACCCATTCTTCTGCTTCTTCTCTTGATTCAACCTTTAACATAATGAGTCCTGTGGTTTTGCCTATCCGGTTAAGTTTGCCTGTTGATGTTAATTCAAAATCGGTTGGTCCTGCTAATATTTATTGCTTCACTGATTATTAGTCCTGCACTTGCTCTT
>JBILYL010000281.1:0-3851 GCA_044377775.1 Bacteroidia bacterium | reverse complement strand
CTAATAGATCGTTGAAATTTGTTCTTGACATTGCGTCTTTAATTTTATAATAATTAATACTTTTTTTATCCTTCGCCAAGCTCGGGATGCAATTTGGTAAATGTTAACGTTTACTGAATTGGAAACGTTTACGAGCTTTTTTCTGACCCGGTTTCTTACGTTCAACCATTTTAGGATTACGAGTCATTAAACCTTCTGCTTTTAACAAAGGCTTAAGAGCTGCATCCGTTTCTACTAAAGCACGAGCAATTGCCAATCTAACAGCTTCTGCTTGTCCTGTTACCCCGCCCCCTTTTACATTTACTTTTACATCAAATTCATTCATCGTTTTTGTAACGCCAAATGCTTGAGTAACTTTGTATTGTAAAACGGATGTTGTGAAGTACGCTTTGTAATCTTTATTGTTGATTACAATTTCGCCACTTCCTTTTTGCACATATGCACGTGCTACAGCGGTTTTTCTTCTACCAAGAGTATTTACTACTTCCATTTTTATTATTTAATTGTATTTATTTTGATTTCTTTCGGTTGTTGAGCTGCATGAGGATGTTCTGAACCTGCATAGATAAAAACATTTCTTCTTAATGCATCACCCAATTTGTTTTTTGGTAACATTCCACTAACAGCCATTCTAACTACTTCTGTCGGTTTTTTAGAGAAAAGTAATTTCGGAGTTGCAAAACGTTGTCCTCCTGGATACCCGGTGTGACGAACGTATTCCTTCTCAGCTACTTTGTTGCCTGTTAATTTGATTTTTTCAGCATTGATAATGATTACATTATCACCTGTGTCTACGTGAGGAGTAAAGTTTACTTTGTCTTTTCCTCTTAAAATGTAAGCTACGTTAGAAGCTAAACGACCTAATATTTCGTTTTCTGCATCTACGATAACCCATCCTTTTGTAACAGTTTCTTTACTTGCTGAAACCGTCTTGTAACTAATTGCTTCCACTGTATTTAGATATTAATTTATGTACTAAAAATGCCGTATTTTTCTTAAAACGGGACGCAAAGATAAGCAGATTTTTTATTTCTAGCAAAATAATTCACAATTAAATGTTTATAATTAAACAGACCTGTTCCTTTTGATTCAATTTTCATTTGAAGTTTTTAACGCTGTTTCAGGTTCGTTTTGTATTGGTTTGCGATATTTCAATAATCTATTTTTGAGTTATTTTTACTAAATATTTGCTTAAAATGTTGATATATTGCCATTGAAAGTGCTTTATTTTGATAAAAATGGCTATTTTTAGAAGTTTTCAGTTTTTTCATTTTTGAACTTTTATCCTGCCTTTTCTACTTGTCAAATCATTCCTGCATAGCTTGAATTTTTTTCCTCTTTTCTTTTTGAATTGCCTCCTCCCCTAATAATTATTAATCCTCAAGCTCCTTTATTTCTCTTATTTATAATCGTTCCAATTTGTTATTCTGACACTATTATGACAATTCTGTACTTATAAGTCCGCAAATTTGTATTGTAAAAGAAAAAAGACGCTTTGAACAAGTTTAAAATTATAGCATTTACTCACAAAACAACCGATATCAATGATATTGGAAAACTACACATTGACGATAGTCAGGTGAAGGAGCGTTTTGATCTGTTGAAATGTGATTTAAATATTGAAGAGCTGTTATACCTTTCTACCTGTAACCGCGTAGAATTCATGCTTGTAAATAACAGCAACATTGATGTTTCTTTTCTTAAGAAATTCTTTTCTTCTTTTGATTCTGCCTGGACAGATACTGATATTGATTGGGCGATAGATAATGCACAGGTGTTTGAAGGTGATGCTGCTTTGCGCCATCTTTTCAACGTTGCCTCTTCAATCGATTCTCTTGTTGTTGGTGAACGCGAAATTATTACTCAGGTTCGTAATGCGTATGAGAAATGTTACGCACACGGACTTACAGGTGACCTGATCCGGATCGTTGTTAAAAAAACAATTGAAGTTGCTAAGGATGTATACACTCATACAAACATTGCTAAAAATCCGGTTTCTGTTGTTTCTTTAGCATACCGCAAACTAAGAGCGCTTAACGTTAAACAGGATGCCCGCTTTTTAATTATCGGTTCCGGTGTGACAAACACCACCATGGCAAAATATTTGAAAAAACATAAGTTCGCTAATTTCACGATATTCAACCGTACTCTCGCTAATGCCGAAAAATTAGCAGCTGAATTAAATGGAAAAGCATTTCCTTTAACACACCTTTCTTCTTACTCCGGTGGTTTCGATATTATTGTTACATGTACCGGTGCTGCTGAAAGTATCATTACTCCTGCTTTATATAAGAATTTGGTGGGTGATGACAGATCTAAAAAAGTGGTGATCGACCTGGCAATACCAAATGATCTGGATGCTGAAATTCTGAATAATTACGATGTTAATTTAATTGCTGTAAACAACCTGCAAGAAGTTGCAAAGGAAAATTTACTTTCCCGTGAACAGGAAATGGATGCCTGCAGCATTATCATCGAGGAAAATATTGAAGACTTCAAACAAATTCTGAAAACACGTAAAGTGGAATTGGCAATGAGTGAAGTTCCTAAAAAAGTAAAAGAGATCCGTGAAACAGCGAATGAAGTTTTTGCTAAAGAATTGCAAAATCTGGATGTTGAATCCAAAGAAGTGTTAGACAAGATTTTAGCCTACATGGAAAAAAAATATATCAGCGTTCCTATGAAAATGGCAAAGGATATTCTGATTGAAGATGCTAAATCTAAATAGATACGAAGCCCGAAAGGGCTTTTATTTTTAAAATAAACAGTGCAACCCGAATACAATTTGTTGATTTTAAATTTTTATTATGTAGTCAATATATCTAAAATAACAATCTCATTTCATTATACTAATCTCAATTAAACAGCATTTCCTTTAAAAGGAATGAATAAAACAAATGATCGATAGAAAAATAATAATAGGTAGCAGAGGAAGCGACTTGGCATTGTGGCAAGCAAACCATGTATTGCGTAAAGTTCAGAAATTAGGCTTGACTGCCGAGTTAAAGATCATCACCACTCAAGGTGATGCCATTCAGGATCTGAGTTTTGATAAACTCGAAGGGAAAGGTTTCTTTACAAAGGAAATTGAAGATGCATTATTGAATAAAGAAATTGATCTTGCTGTTCACTCCCACAAAGATCTTCCTACAACTTCTCCTGAAGGATTGAAGATTGCTGCTGTTTCTGAACGTGAAGATGCCGCTGAATTAATTCTGATCCGCAAAGAATGTGTCGACAATGCTCAGAAATATTCATTCAAAAAAAATGCGATCGTTGGTACTTCTTCTGCCAGAAGAAAATCTCAATTACTTGCTTTCAGAAATGATATAAAATTAGAAGATCTTCGCGGAAACGTTCCTACACGTATTCAAAAATTGCGCGACAAAAAATACGATGCAATCATGCTTGCCGCGGCAGGTGTTGAACGTTTGCATATCGATTTAAGTGAATTTAAAGTGCTGCGCTTAGATCCGAAAGAATTTATTCCTGCTCCTGCACAAGGTGTGCTAGGGTTGCAAATCCGTGAAGATGATCATGAATTATTTGAATACATTCACAAATTAAATTCCGAAAAGGTGGAAGATACAATCAGTATCGAACGCAAAGTGCTGAATTTGTTTGATGGCGGTTGTCAGTTGCCTTTGGGTGTTTTTTGTATCAAGGAGGATAATAAATTTAAAGTATGGACTTCCAAATCGGATGCATGGGATACGATGCCCAATCGCTTATATTTTGAATCTTTTACTAGCGATGGCTTTGCGCAAAAAATTGTTAATCGTCTCAATGCCATTAAAGGATGTTCTGTTTTAATTACACGTGATTTAAAAGAGGATTCTTTTTTTAAGAAT
>JBILYL010000053.1:0-11385 GCA_044377775.1 Bacteroidia bacterium | reverse complement strand
CTCTCGCTTATAAATTCCCGAATACAACCTTTTCGACAGAATTGCGCTTACCACAAGTTGCTACACTTGGATTGGGATATGTACCGAACGATAAATTGAAACTCGCTTTGGATGTCAATTTCGTAGGATGGAAATCATACGATTCGCTGGTGATCGATTTTGCCGACAACACCGATGCATTAGAAGATGTTCACTCACCACGAATGTATAAGAATTCGTATATTTTCCGTTTAGGAGCGCAATATACCTTAAACGAAAAATGGACAGCACGCTGCGGAGCTTATTACGATATGACTCCTGTACAAGCAGGTTATCTGACACCCGAAACACCCGATGCTGACAAGTTAGGAATAACAGTAGGAGCATCTTTTAAAGTAACAAAAAAGATCCACATTGACGCATCGTTTTTGTATATTGAAGGAAAAAAACGCACGGACACAAACCTGGAGACAGAATTTACAGGCACTTATAAAACAAGAGCATTTGTTCCGGGAGTAAGTCTTGAATATGTATTTTAATTAATAAAAACATTGCAGGAACAAATAGAATTTCCTTTTATGATATTTTTAAAATTGCAGGAATTTTTTTTATTCAACTTGCTTTAGTATCTTTAACATAATTCTTATGAACGCATAATAAACGTACAACAATTCACAAATTCCTAAAAAAACTACAAAACATGCATAAAAAAATTTACTCATTAATTGCCGGAAGTTTAATTTTAGCATCAACGGCTTCTTTGAATGCACAATGTGCCGGTGGCCGTTACCACGACTTTGTATTCCCGCTTACTCCGGATACGACAAACAATGTTGTTTACGGAAGTAATGTAAAAGAAACAGGCGCAGCACAAACATTGTTAATGGATGTTTACCAGCCGACAGGAGATGTTGCAACCAACCGTGCTTTAATTGTTATGGCACATGGCGGAAGTTTCATCGGAGGAACAAAAGACGGTGGCGATGTTGTTCCATTGTCAAAGGACCTTGCAAAAATGGGATACGTTGTAGCATCAATTGAATACCGCTTGGGTATGAATAATTTCCCTTTCCCGGGACCCGATTCATCAGATGCAACGGAAGCAGTAATGCGTGCAGTTCATGATGGAAGAGCTGCAGTTCGTTACTTCAGAAAAAATGCAAGAATAGGTGGAAACACATTTGGTATCGACACCAACAACATTTATTTCGCAGGCGTTTCTGCGGGAGGATTTGTGGCATTGCACCTTGCATATTTAGATCAGCTATCGGAATTCCCATCTTTTATTGATACACTTCAACCCGGCTTATTAGGTGGTGTTGAAGGATTGAGTGGAAACCCAGGATATTCATCCGATGTAAAAGCGATCGTGAATATTTGTGGCGCTCTTGGTGATACCGCTTGGATCAAACCGGGCGATGAACCTGTTTTAAGTTTTCACGGAACAAATGACAATACCGTTCCTTATAATACGGATATGATTACTCTTGCTGGATTTTTCAATCTATTGGTAATTGATGGCAGCTGGACGGTCAATGAACAAGTTGACCAATTGGGAATTGTAAATTGCTTTGAAACACACGAAGGACAAGATCACGTGCCTCACACAACAAGCGCAGCTTATTACGACACTACCTTGGTGATCACCAGAAATTTCTTAGAGCATTTCACATGCGGTGTTCCATTAGATTGCAACTATACAACCGGTGTTGGAATCGAGGATATTGCAAGTGATGCGAATTTCAATATTTACCCGAACCCAACATACAACTCGGCAACCATAGACCTTACAGCATTCAACGGTAAGGAAGTTGCGATTGAATTGTATGATGCTTTAGGTCGTCAGACAAAAAATGTGAACAGCATAAAAACAAATCAATACACGTTAACCAGAGATAATTTACCAAGTGGTATTTATTTTATGAATGTATTGGTGGATGGAAAAAAATTCAGCAAAAAGATCGTATTCGAATAGTTGTTGCTATCCTGAAATTAAAAAATCCCGCTCTATACATTGAGCGGGATTTTTTTTTGCAGTATTTCTCCGCGGCGGTCGAAATGACAAAGGGAGTTGTTGTCGAAATGACAAAGGGAGCTGTTGTCGAAATGACAAAAGAAACTGCGGTAGAAATGACAAAAGAAGCTGTTGTCGAAATGACAAAGGGAGCTGTTGTCGAAATGACAAAAGAAACTGCGGTAGAAATGACAAAGGGAGCTGTTGTCGAAATGACAAAGGGATCTGTTGTCGAAATGACAAAAGAAACTGCGGTCGAAATGACAAAAGAAACTGTTGTCGAAATGACAAAAGAAGCTGTTGTCGAAATAACAGAAGAAACTGTTGTCGCAATGACAAAAGAAACTGTTGTCGAAATGACAAAAAAGTATTACCGTTTTTAAGAAAGCGAAGAACCGGATTCGTCCACAACCAGCTTCATTCTTTTCCCCAACACAAGTGCCAGATTCCGATCAACATGTCCGGCAGGAAAATTAAAACAAACAGGAAAATTATACTCCTTCACAGCATCAACAATAATTTCTTCCGCAGTTTTTCCAAAAGGAATTGCGTTATCTTTCATATCGGTCATACCACCTACTATCAAACCCGCCAGATCACTTAATTTTCCGGCACGCTTTAAGTTCAGCATCATACGGTCGATGTGGTATAAATATTCATCAAGGTCCTCAATAAATAAAATTTTTCCTTTTGTATCTATATCAGAAACACTTCCCGACAAGGCATATAAAAGTGAGAGGTTCCCTCCTACCACCTCCGCTTCCGCGATACCTTTTTTATTCAATTCATTTCCGGCAAATTCATACGTTAAATTTCCGGCAAACAATGTCTTCATCAACGTTTCAACTGCTTCTTGATTTTTATCAAAATTGATAGGCATGGTGGCATGCAGCGTTTGGATCCCGAGCGTATGAATATGCGAATGCAACACGGTAATATCGCTATAACCGATAACCCATTTAGGGTGTTTTATAAATCCCCTGAAATCAATTTTGTCAATGATCCGCATTGTACCATAACCACCGCGTGCACTGATGACTGCTTTTATTGAGTTATCGTCCAATGCCGACTGAAGATCAGCAGCACGTTCAGCATCCGTTCCTGAAAATTGATTATTTTGTTTGAATAAATTATCGCCCAACACAACATCCAGCCCCCAGTTTTTAAAAACACTGATAGCGGCATTTAGCTCCTCCATAGATATTTTACGAGCTGATGCCACAATCGCAATTTTATCGCCTTTTTTTAAGTGAGATGGTTGAATTAAATTCATTTTCAAGTGGTTCTTTTAGCAAAAGTAATCGGATATTTGTAAAAAAAAAGGATAATGGTAAAAACAGATATTCTCACACCTGCAGATGTAACAAAGCTAATCAAAACTTTTTACGATAAGCTGATGATCAGTTCCATAAAGCATCATTTTATTCATCTGAATTTAGAAGAACACCTTCCTCGCGTGGATAGTTTTTGGAATGCGACCTTATTTGCTGATTTCGCCTATGGGCAGAATCTGATGGAAAAGCATATGCATTTACCCTTAAAAAAAGAAGAATTTACGATCTGGCTTAAGCTATTCTGGGATTCTGTTGATGAGCTATACAGCGGTCCGAATGCGGAAACAACAAAGAACAGGTCTTCCAGCATAGCTTATATCATGCAAAAGAAGTTATTGAAGGATTAATTTTTATCTTTGTTAGCCTTTTTAGGCACTCTTAAAAAGGGAAAAAAAGTTTAAGCCAATTATGAAATTTAAAAGACATACCGTTACAGCAGCATTACCCTACGCAAATGGCCCCGTTCACATCGGTCATTTAGCCGGCTGTTATTTACCCGCTGATATTTACGTTCGCTTTCTCCGCTCAAAAGGTGAAGATGTGAAATTTATATGCGGATCAGATGAACATGGTGTACCGATAACCATCAAAGCAAAAAAAGAGGGTATTACACCGCAACAGGTTGTGGACAAATATCACAAAATGATGGGTGAGGCGTTCAACGAATTTGGTGTTTCATTTGATATTTATTCGCGTACCTCATCCAAAACACATCACGAAACAGCATCCGAGTTTTTTAAAAAACTATACGACAAAAAAGTATTTGTTGAGGAAGTGACGGAGCAGTATTTTGATGAGAAAGCAAATCAATTTTTAGCTGACAGATATATTGTAGGTACTTGTCCGAAGTGCGGAAACGAAAATGCATACGGTGATCAGTGTGAAAAATGTGGTAGCACCTTAAATGCAACCGACCTGATCAATCCTAAATCGGCACTGTCCGGTGAAAAACCCGTATTAAAAAATACGAAGAATTGGTTTTTACCACTCGATAAAATGCAGCCGCAAATTGAATCCTACATCGATTCTCATAAAGAATGGAAGAGCAATGTATTCGGACAATGTAAAAGCTGGCTGAACTCGGGCTTACAGCCTCGTGCCATGACACGCGACTTGGATTGGGGCGTTAAAGTTCCTGTAGAAGGTGCCGAAGGAAAAGTATTGTATGTTTGGTTTGATGCGCCTATCGGATATATTTCCGCAACAAAAGAATTAACGCCTGACTGGGAATTATACTGGAAAGACAAAGAAACGAAACTAGTACATTTTATCGGAAAAGATAACATTGTATTTCATTGTATTATTTTTCCGGCCATGTTAATGGCTGAAGGTTCATACATTTTACCTGAGAATGTTCCGGCAAATGAATTCCTGAATCTGGAAGGTGATAAAATCTCTACCTCACGCAACTGGGCCGTATGGCTTCATGAGTACCTGATTGATTTTAAGGACAAACAAGATGTGTTGAGATATACACTTTGCGCGAATGCTCCTGAAAGCAAAGACAATGATTTTACCTGGAAAGATTTTCAGGCAAAGAACAACAACGAATTAGTTGCCATACTCGGAAATTTCGTGAACCGTACTTTGGTACTGACACATAAATATTACGAAGGAAAAGTACCGGAGGCATCCGAATACACAAAAGCAGATCTTCTTTTATTGGAAGAGATCAGCAAATATCCTGCGAAAATTGCAGCAAGTATCGAGCAGTATCGTTTCCGCGAAGCACTAAGCGAATTAATGAATCTGGCGCGTTTGGGAAACAAATACCTTGCAGATAACGAACCTTGGACATTGATCAAAACAGATGAAAAGCGTGTACAAACGATCATGAACTTATCGTTACAGATCTCTGCAAACCTTACTGTATTGATGGAACCATTTTTACCATTTACATCTGTTAAATTAAGCAACATGCTGAATTTAAACAAAGGATTAAAATGGAATGACGCTACCCGCACAGATCTTTTGTTGGCCGGACATGTTATAAACACTGCAAGTTTACTCTTCGATAAAATTGAAGACGAAGCGATCGTTGCACAAGTTCAAAAACTGGAAGATTCAAAACTATTGAATGAAGCAAATAATGTTGCTACGATAGAACCATCAAAACCTGAAACATCATTTGATGATTTCTCTAAAATGGATATCCGCATCGGGACAATATTAGAAGCGGAACGAGTTCCCAAGACCGATAAATTATTAAAATTATTGATCGATACGGGAATCGACAAACGAACCGTTGTTTCCGGAATAGCAGGCTATTACAAACCGGAAGAGATCATTGGTCAGCAAGTAAGTATTCTGGTGAACCTCGCTCCCCGTAAAATAAAGGGAATAGAAAGTCAGGGTATGATCTTAATGGCGGAAAATAACAAAGGAGAATTAAGCTTTGTTGCACCAACAAAAGACACGATGAATAATGGCGGTGCTGTGAAATAAAAAAACATCCTAATCAAAAAAAAAGCAAGCCGATCAACATGAATACGTTGGCTTGCTTTTTTATAAATACAATTTTAAACGATACCAGTAGCAATGAAAAAAATCACCTTTCTCTTTTTATTATTTATTACCGTATCACCGGTATTCTTCGCTCAGGAAAAAATATTAACAATGGAGGAAGCCGTTATAAAACAACGCAGCTCACTGGCTCCATCACGACTTAAGCAATTGATGTGGATAAAAGGAAGCAACAATTTCTCTTACATCGAAAACAACAATAAAGAGGAAACGCTCGTTAGCGGAAGTGCAGAGAACGACAAAAAAAACAACCTGGTTACTCTCACTGAGCTGAATAATTCATTGAGCTCAGCGGGTCAAGCAGTGGTAAAACCATTCCCCATAATACTATGGAAAAATGCCAAACAATTTACATTTGAGTCGGATAAAAAAGTTTTGTGTTATGATATCAGCACAAAAAAAACAACCATAGATGCTACGCATGATTTCGGGAATGACTCGGAAAATAAAGATGTTGCAAAAAACACAAATTATGCAGCCTATACGATAAAAAATAATTTATTCATCTATGACGGGAAAAACAACCTGATCGTTACGAATGATAAAGATGAAAACATCGTAAACGGAAAATCGGTTCACCGTGATGAATTCGGAATTTCAAAAGGAACATTCTGGTCGCCAAGCGGTAAACTCCTTGCCTTTTACAGGATGGATCAAACGATGGTAACAGACTACCCGATCATCGACTGGACGAGTCGTCCTGCGAAAAATGAAAACATTAAATATCCGATGGCCGGAGATAAAAGCCATGAAGTAACAGTTGGAATATACAATGTAAGCAACGGCAAAACGACCTTCTTAAAAACGGGTGAACCGAAGGAGCAATACCTCACCAACATTGCATGGAGTACTGACGAATTGCATGTGTTTATCGCAGTATTAAACCGCAATCAAAAGGGGATGAAATTAAATTCATACAGCACTGTTACCGGCTTATTTGAAAAAACATTGTTTGAAGAAAAGCACGACAAATATGTACATCCGATGCATCCGATGGTATTTTTGCCGAACACATCCGGACAATTTATCTGGCAAAGCGAGCGCGATGGATTCAACCATCTATACCTTTACAATGGCGATGGAACGCTTGTAAAACAATTAACGAAGGGCAACTGGATAATCACTGATTTCGCAGGATTTGATGCCAAAGGAACAAAAGCATTTTACACTTCGACAACAGAAAGCGGCATTACCAGAAACTTTTATTCCGTAGAAATTAAATCGGGAAAAACAACACGTATCACGTTAGGAGACGGGACACATACAAGTACGTTAAGCAGTAATGGAAATTACATCATCGATAATTTTCAAAGCACGATCATTCCACGCAACATCAACATTGTGAAGGTGTCGGGTAAAAAATCAAAAACGATTTACACTGCCAAAAATCCATTGCAGGAATACAAGTTAGGAGAGCTGAGTCTGTTCAACTTAAAAAGCGAAAACGGAGACGATCTTTTTTGCAGATTATTTAAACCGGTCGCATTCGATTCAACAAAAAAATATCCGGTGATTGTCTATTTGTATAATGGTCCCGGTGTACAAATGATCAACAATACCTGGAATGGCGGAGGAGATCTTTGGTTCCAATACATGGCAGAAAGAGGCTTTGTTGTATTCACGATGGATGGTCGGGGAAGCAGCAACCGCGGATTGGCATTTGAACAGGCATCCTACCAGCATGCCGGTGTTGTAGAAATGAAAGATCAGATGACAGGTGTAAACTTTTTGAAATCTCAAAAATATGTGAATACCGAACGTATGGGCATTTTTGGCTGGAGTTACGGTGGATTTATGTCAAGCAGTATTATGACCCGTTATCCGGATGTATTCAAAGCAGGTGTTGCAGGCGGACCTGTTATCGACTGGAGCTATTATGAAATTATGTATACGGAACGTTTCATGGGGACACCACAATCAAATCCGGAAGGTTATAAAGAATCAAGAGTGATAAACTACATAGATAATTTAAAAGGGAAATTATTGCTGATACATGGAGCGCAGGACAATGTAGTTGTTTGGCAGCACAGCATGCAATTTATAAAGGAATGTGTTGACAAAGGCAAACAGGTTGACTACTATGTATATCCGGGACATGAACACAATGTTTTAGGAAAAGACAGAGAGCATTTGTATCAAAAGGTAACAGAATATTTTATTCAAAATTTATAAGTCACAATTATCCCAGACGAATATTGGTCTTTAAACAAAACAAATTTTAAAACGCGGATCCAATGGAAAACAGTGAAGGAAAGATCATTCACAAAGGAGAATTCAATACCATTCTAAGAACCTACATTCTATTATATGTTGCTTTTATTTTATTTGTATCGTTCATCGGTATTCCACTTGCAATTATCTGGCTTTGCGGAGTAGGCCAATGGTATTCACGTCATTATTTCGAAAAGCTTGAATGTGTATTAACAGATAAAAATTTGAAATTTAAAAAAGGGATCATTGTTCAATTTGAAAAAACAATACCGCTTGAGAACATTCAGGACATGTCGTTCATTGAAGGTCCGTTGTTAAGACATTTTAATTTATGCGTTTTAAAAATTGAAACAGCGGGAGGCTCTGCACATACAGCAAATCTAATGAGCTTGGTAGGAATAAAAGATGCACATGAATTCCGGTTAAAAGTATTGGAGCAACGGACACTGTTAAAAAATAACCAGGGCAACCAAAACGATCAACATGTATTAACAGACATCAAAGAAAGTTTGTTGAGAATAGAAGAACTGCTGAAGCGGAACGGAAAATAATTTCAATATTTTTCTGAATAACAACAATGCTATTTTAGTGATTTCGCCCAGAATCGAACTGGGATCAAAAGTTTAGGAAACTTCTATTCTATCCGTTGAACTACGAAACCTTGATTTTAAAGGACTGCAAAGGTATCAAATTTAACAGAATTCCATATTGCCATTTGCTGAATAATTAGTAATTTTAGGTTCTATATTTAGAATCGGCAATTAAATGAAATTTACAGCTAAACAAATAGCAGACCTATTACGCGGAACTGTAGAAGGCAATGGAGATGTTGTTGTTTCCAGCCTTGCTAAAATTGAAGAAGGAAAGGAAGGTAGCTTGTCCTTTTTATCCAATACGCTCTATACTCCATACATATACGAAACGGATGCTTCCGTTGTGATCGTAAACAATTCATTAAAGCTCGAAAAAGCAGTAAAAACAACCCTTACGATCATTCGTGTGGAGGATTCATATACCAGTTTTGCTGAATTATTAGAAGTCTACCATCAAACAAAACACAATAAAAAAGGGATAGAGCAGCCTTCGTTCATTTCACCCAGTGCGAAACTAGGAAACGACTGCTATATCGGTGCTTTTGCTTATATCGGTGAAAATGTAAAAATCGGAAACAATGTAAAGATCTACCCGCATTGTTATATTGGCGACAATGTAACAATAGGAAACGATTGCACATTTTTTTCAGGAGTAAAGATCTATTACGACTGCCTGATCGGGAATGAGTGCACAATCCACGCCAGCACAGTTGTTGGAAGTGATGGGTTTGGATTTGCTCCGAATGCAGAAAATAACTATAAAAAAATTCCTCAAATCGGAAATGTGATCATTGAAGATCATGTGGAAATAGGATCCAATACCTCTATCGACAGAGCAACAATGGGCTCAACGATCATCCGGAAAGGATCCAAACTGGATAATCTGGTGCAAATAGCGCACAATGTTGAATTGGGTGAGAATTGCATTCTGGCAGGCGGTTCGTTTGTAGCCGGCTCCACAAAGCTGGGAAACAATGTAATGATGGGTGGACAGGCGGGTGTTATCGGACATTTAACGATAGCAAACGGTGTTAAAATTGCCGGACAATCCGGTGTTGGAAACAGTATCGAAACAGAAGGATTGGTAGTACAAGGTTCCCCGGCATTCGCAATCGGTGATTTCCAGAGAAGTTATGTCTTATTCAGAGGCTTTAAAAAGCTGAATGACAGAGTGTGGTCTCTTGAAAAAGAAGTGAAAAAAATAAACATAACAGAATAACCAGCGCCTTTGCAAAGAATATGACTCCAGATAAATTCATAGATGTAGAAAAAGTACTCAGAGAAAAAGCTCCAGGTTTAAAAAAATGGATGCCCCGGTTTGTATTGAATTGGCTGAAACGAAAACTGCATGAAGGCGACATCAATGAAATGATGATCGACCTGAAAGATATTCATGGTGTTGAATTTAACAACAGAGGCTTAGATAAATTAGGTGCAAAAATAGAATCAACCAATCCTCATTTTATCCCCAAAGAAGGAGGAATAATTTTGGCAGCCAATCATCCTCTTGGCGGATTGGATGGCATGGCATTCGTAAAAACCATCGCAGAGATTCGCCCCGATATTCATTTTGTGGTGAATGACGTTTTGAAAAATCTGAAAAATTATGGCGATGTATTTATTGGGATAAATAAAATAAAATCTACTTCCGCAACTTCTTTAAGAACCATTGAAAGTGTTTTGATGACTGAAGAAGCAATCGGTTTCTTTCCGGCAGGATTGGTTTCCAGAAAACAAAATGGAGTGATCATGGATCTGGATTGGAAAAAAAGTTTTGTTACTCAGGCGATCGATCACAAACGAATGATCGTTCCGGTTTTTATTGAAGGGCAAAATTCAAAATTCTTTTACAACTTCGCCAGTTTCCGCAAGCGGATTGGCATCAAGGCAAATATTGAGATGTTATTTTTGCCCGATGAAATGTTCAAACAAAGAAACCGCACCATTAAAGTACATTTCAGCAAAGCATTTGATCCCGCAATATTAGATAAGCGCAAATCTCACAAAGGCTGGGCTGATCATATCAAAAAGTATATTTATTCAGAGGAGTTTAAAAAGGGAATTCCGTTTGAAGAGTATATGAATATGTAAAGAACCGGTATATTTTTCACAGTATTCTTTTTTACATTCGATTTAAAACTCACTGATCGCACTCAGCAATTCCTTGTTTTCGCTGATCCAAAACATAAGGCTATTGTTTCGTGGTGGCAGTTGCAGTTTCTGGCAGATCTTGGAACGATAATTCTCAATTGTTTTTTCAGAAAGGAATAATAGCTCAGCAATCGCTTTTGTTGATTTATTCTGACTCACCAACTTCAACGTTTTTAATTCGGCCTGACTCAAATTCTTCAGCAAAAACACCAGCTCCATTTTCTTCTTATCTTCTTCAACAAAATCAGAATAATAGGACTGCAATTCAGGACCAATGTATTTTTCATTTTGAGAAACCTTGTCGATGCAATCAACAATTTCGTTTGCGGCAAAATCTTTTAATATATAACTATACGCACCGGAGTCCATAGCCTTTTTCACCATTTCTCTGTCGCGGTACATAGTAAGAATTACAATGCGTGTTTCAAGCTTTTCGTTGGTTACGATCGTTGACACTTCTAATCCATTTAACTCCGGCATATTTATATCCAGAATAGAAATAGCGGGCTTCTCTTTCTTGATCGCCTCCAGTGCTTCGCTCCCATTTTTACATTCAATGATCTGAATATCAGAAAATGAA
>JBILYL010000280.1:0-3856 GCA_044377775.1 Bacteroidia bacterium | reverse complement strand
AAGGACGGCCAGGATTGGTTGGAATAGAAACTGCAGCACCAATTCTGTTCGATATCTTCAGCGTACTTAAGCCTGGAAAATGGTTTACACCTCCCTACGATGAAATGGAGAAAGTTGAGATTTGTAAACAAAGCGGTTGCAGAGCAAGTGATATTTGTGAACCAATTGAGACTGTTTGGATACAAAAAAGCGGATTGAGAACCGAGTCGTGCAAATATCACCGGTTGATTCATTTAGATGCCAATGAAACATATCGGGTAAACAGCAATTGTGAAGATGTTACTAAAATGAAACATGTGAGTTGGTTTGTCCTCCCTCCAGCAATGGAATGGTATTATAAATCAAAAAATGCAACGTATAAAGAATTACCACCTTTACGGGCAGATTGCGAAACTGAGGGCTTGGGCGAAATGGAAATTATTTACCCTAAACAATTCAGTAAAATTTATGTTCCTGTTGAAATTGATGGGACTATAGGGAAAACAATTTTTCAGGTTGCTCATCGCAATGCAAACAGAATTATATACTGGCACATCGATGGCGTATTTGTAGGCACAACTCAAAACATCCATCAAATGGGATTAACCCCTGACGAGGGAATTCATACACTTACACTTGTGGATGAGGAAGGCGAATCAATTATTCAAAAGTTTGAGATCGTCAGCAAAAAAAAATAAATTAAAACCTTTTTTTCAAAACTTTTCTAAGATCAAAACGATGTCCATAATAAAAACGGAAACATCCATTTTTATAGTTCAATGATGATTTATCATCATTATTTACAAAGAAATTTGTATTCGTCCAGGAGATCCCGATAAAATACCTGAGTTTATTATAACCAATGGAGAAACGACTTTGCAAAGCTAAACCTATTGCAGCCTTTGAGTGCAAATTCTGATTAAGTGAATTGGTAGCATAATACTGCTGAACAGCTAGTCCGGGCAAAGAATACAAATTCACAAACCAATTTCTTGCAAAAACAAATGTATAAGTATATCCGCATGAAATACCCCATGTAATACTGCTGGCATTTTTAAAGCGTACCTCTTCGCTAAAAAGATATTTTACCGAATCAGGAAAAATAACTGAATCAGCATCAATAGCATAAAGTGAGCAAAAGGTACCAAGCAATAATGATCCGGCACTTTTTTTCTGCTTTTGAGTAAGATTATATGGTGCGGAACTGGAAAACCGTTTGTTATTAAAAATATAGACTAACTCGCCACCCAAAATCGTGTTTTTTATGTCGGGACGATATAAATATTCATATGTATAAGAAGTATCATTGGGAACCTTGTAGGTTGATGTGGTGTGATACCCCTGATTATAACGGTAAAATACATCGTAGATAAATTTACGGCCATTTGCGTTTGTGGCGAATGCAAGCTGCTTCGATTTACCAAATTTAGCATCATCGTTATTCAGTCCAGGGGGGTTGTATTGAAACTCAAAACTTATTCCTTTAAAACTAAATCCAAATCCCATATTGAGATTAGTATTAATGCTATATTCCAAAACATTTTTTGTCGTATTGTCTGTCACATTAAATTTATTTGTGCGTGCTACACAAATAAACTTGGCATTCAGCCAATCACGGTAACTTTCAACATAATTCGTATCAATATTCTGATATAAATACAAACTATCTTTTTCGCGAACAGGTTCTGAAGCAGAAATTTTCGTAGAGATAATAAAAAGTAAGATACATAAGAATCTTTGCATTGTACTTAATGAGCTTTAACAGGAAAAGAATACATCGTATTCATTTTCACAACAGTACCATTTTGAACCCCCGGACTGAATTTCAATGTCTGGATCAATCGCTTCACCTCCTCATCAACACCAAAACCAACACCACTTATAACAATCGCATTGCTAACTGTGCTATCCTGTTTCACATCAAAACTAATTGTTACTTCCCCCTGAACATATTTTATTTTCGATTCCTCGGAATAGTTAAGATTATATAGAACGTAAGAATACAATGCGTTGTCACCTTTTGGAAAAGATGGCTCGGTATCTGTAACCACTTTTATATTTTGTTTATCTGTTTGCGAAAAGCAGGAATTAAAACAAAAAAAAGACACAATGAATAGAACTGTTTTTTTTATTTTTGTGACTATTGAGAAACTAAATTTCATTGTATTATTATTTAAAACAAGATTTAATATAAACAAGACACAGATCGATCGTTGCTTCAATTCCTTTTTTATGAGTTCGTTCAACACCATGAGATGCTGCAACACCGGGACCAATCAATGCAACACGAAAATCTTTCCCTGCGCGCAAAGCAGCCGAACCATCTGAACCATAATAAGGGTATACATCTAATTTATAGGGGATTTTATTTTTAATGGAAAGATCAACTAATTTTTTTCTGAAATTATAATCATACGGTCCGGATGAGTCTTTGACACAAATAGAACAACTCACTTCATTACCCTCGCAGGCATCTCCCAAAACACCCATATCGATAACCAACAGCTCTTGAATGGAGTCAGCATATCCTACAGTTCCACCGTGACCAACTTCCTCGTAATTTGAAAAAAATAATTCAACAGGAACTTCCTTTTTCTTTTCTTTTAATCGTCTTGCAATTTCAAACAAAGCATAACATCCCGCTTTATTATCCATAAAACGTGATTTTATAAATCCATTTTTATATTCACGATAACGTGGCTCAAAACAAATCATATCACCAGTATTTATACCTAACTTTTCAACGTCTTTTTTCGAATATACTTCTTCATCCAAACGAATATGCATGGTGTCAAAATTCCGCTTTTCATCTTCACGCCTGTTGTTGGCATGAGATGAAGGATTGTTCAACAATAATGTTCCGGTAAATATTTTACCGGTCATCGTAATCACTCTCACGTATTCACCTTCAGCACTTACTAATTGTAATCCACCCAAAGTTGAAAAAGAAAGTGTACCGTTATTTTTAGTTCCGGAAACGATTGCGCCAAGAGTGTCCACATGGGCTGCGATCGCCAATGTTGGATTTTTACCAAGAGCACATTTCACAGCACCCTTGTTCGTATATTCAGGTTTATAGCCATAACTTTTAAGAACATCAAAAATGTATTTACATGCATTTTCAGTATAGCCTGTTGGAGAATCAATTTCTACTAATTGTTGAAGCGTATTATACATAAATAGGGATTTGGATTATTGTTCAGTAAATATAAAAAAAACGTCCAGAGAAATACTCCGGACGCTCTTTAAAAAAATAAAAACATCTATTTAGATTTTACTATTTTTTTTGTCTCAACAATAACACCCTCTTTGAAAGTACGGATAAAATATACTCCAGCAGTTAAATCACTAAGTTCGATTTCAACTTTATTTTCTGCAGAAGACAATTCAAATGTTTTTACTTTTTCACCAACAATGTTAAATAATTCAACAGACTCAATTCCATTGTATTTAAGCATTACTTTATCCTTAAAAGGATTAGGGTAAACAGTAGTAAGTAAATCAACCGTTGGAGTATCTACGCTCAAACCTCCTAAAACGACAAGTGTTCCGTTCATACCACCATGAAAAGTACACGTATAAAGGTAAGTACCTGCCAAAGTAACTGTATAATTATACATTTGACCAAGTGTAGACATTGTACCTGAGCTCATTGCTGCAGCTCCGCCTGGGATTGATGTACTTGTTACATTATGAGTTCCTGCTCCCAATACAAACTGAACAACATCACCTACATTACAAGTAAGTAGAGGAGGAGTAAATTCGTTTGCAGGGCTTAAAGATGCATTCACACCAACTAAAACATTAACTGTCGCAGCTGTCGAATTAAAACTTAACAATGTGAAAGCAGTGGCAAAAATTAAAGAGTAAATTTTTT
>JBILYL010000279.1:0-3867 GCA_044377775.1 Bacteroidia bacterium | reverse complement strand
TTTATTGGGGTTGGTGATACACACACCAATAAAATCAAATGTTATGTGATTTTTGTGATAAGGTAATACAAGCATACTTGGTAAGTTGCCGGCACTGTCTATTCCTGCTGAGTAGTTGAGCAAATCTTCATCTGCATTCTGAAAGAACAAGCGGATGCCTGTAATGCGTGTGATCGCTTCTTTTTTGTTTGTTTCTTCGAAACGTGGATTGAACCGCGTAACTCCTTTTATTGTTCCGAACCAAAGGTTTCCATCCGCATCTTTTAAACTGGCATTGGAATTACATTCAATTCCTTTTAATCCTTCTTCTTTTCCGAAATGTCGAATTTTAACTAAATTTTTTTTGTGAAATGCGTTTAAATTTATTTTATCTAATCCTTTATTGGTTCCAATCCACAAAAAATTCTTTTCGAGAACCATTAAATAAACTTTGTTGGAAGCCAATCCCATTCCTTCGTTGATTGTTTTAAAGGTGGTGTAATCGTAACTAAAAACACCTTCATCTGTTCCAAACCATAAATAACGGGTATTGTCCTGCAAAATAGAAGTAACGCGCTTGTCAGTAAATCCATTTGCTTTGTTGTAACGGACTGCTTTTTTACGATCATATTTGATCACGCCATTTTCGGTTGCCAGCCAAAGGTCTCTGTTACGATCTTCATAAATGGAATAAACATAATTGTTGTCTTTATCATCTTTTAGCTTATCAACATCTTTATTAATGCTGATTTTCCCATCCTTAAAACTACACAAGCCTTTTTGAGTTCCCAACCAAATTATTCCGGAACGGTCCATAATAACTGAATAAACTATTTCTCCCGGAAGGCCATCCTTAGCATGATAATTTTTAAATGTTCTTCCATTGTAAATACTTAAACCGGATTTTGTTCCGAAATAAATATTTCCTTGTCGGTCTTCGCTAATTGTTAATACTTCATTGTCTGCTAAAGAGCCGCTGATGTTTTTTGCATTTAATTTATAATTAATGATTTTATTTTTTTCGAAGCGGCAAACACCGAAATTTTTAACGCCTAACCAAATATTTTTTTTTGAATCTTGAAATACCGCAGTGATATAGTCACCCGGCAGACTGTCTTTTACCGTGTATGAAGTAAATGCTTCACTTGAAAATCGTGAAACACCAAATCCATCGGTTCCAAACCAAAAGTTTCCTTCTCTATCTTGAAGAGCTGAAAGGATTTTATTACTCGACAATCCGTTTTTTTGAAGATAGTTTCTGTAAGTCTGTCCGTTGTATTTATATACACCTGCAGATGTTCCGAACCATAAATTGTTTTTATTATCCGTAACAATTGAAAGAAAGGCATTCAGTTCTTCATTAGGAATATTTACTTTTTGAATTTGTCCGGCAGGTGTAATTTTACTTATCCCCGAAATGGTTCCGACATAAATATTACCATGAAGATCTTCATTAATAGCACGTACAAAATCATTTCGGAGTCCGCCTTTTGAATTGAAGCGTGTAAATGTTTTATTTTTCAGATTGTATTTAATTACACCGTCCTGAAGTGTACCAAACCATATATTTCCGGCTTTGTCGGGATAAATAGTGATGATGGTTGCGGAAGATAAAATTGTATCTTCTTTAAAAGGCATGATTTTGCTATTTTGCAGATAGCAAACTCCTTTTGCAGTTCCGATCCAAACAACCCCATTATTATCCTGAACAGTTTTAAACACACGGTTGTGGGGCAATCCGTTCTTTTCTGTGTAATTTCTGAATTTTTTCCCATTGAAAATGCTCAATCCACCGTTTGTCCCGAATAGAATCTGCCCTTTTTGTAATTCTGTAATAGAGAAAACAACATTGTTGATCAAGCTGTCGTTTTCGGTGAAGGTTACAAATTTATTTCCATCGTATCGGCTTACACCACCGCTGTTGGTTCCAAACCAAATGTTCCCGTTGCGATCCTGACACATAGAAAGAACCTGAGATTGAGCAATGCCATCATCTACACTAAAATTACGGAAGTCGTAAGTTTGTGCGATCACAGATTGTTTTGCTGAGAGCAGAACAATTAATACAACAACTATTTTATGATAAATTTTCAAAACATTTTAAAACTGTGAATAAAGATATAAAAAAAACGAAAAGCCGCTATAAATTTTTGTAGCGGCTTTTAAGTCGAATATCAGTTGTAACAATATTAAAATTCAGCGGTTTTAGGTGCTCTTGGGAAAGCGATCACATCACGGATATTTGTCATTCCGGTTACAAATAAAACCAATCGTTCAAAGCCCAACCCAAAGCCTGCATGCGGAGCACTTCCGAATCTGCGTGTATCCAGATACCAATACAATTCATCGGTAGGAATATTCATTTCATTCATTCGTCTTTCCAAATACTCCAAACGTTCCTCACGTTGAGAACCACCAATGATCTCACCGATTCCCGGGAATAATATGTCCATAGCTGCAACGGTTTTTCCATCATCGTTCTGGCGCATGTAAAATGATTTGATGTCTTTCGGATAATCGGTTAATATAACCGGTTTTTTAAAATGTTTTTCAACGAGATAACGTTCGTGTTCACTCTGAAGATCAGCTCCCCAATTCTCGATCAGGTATTTGAATTTTTTCTTTTTGTTTGGGGTGGAATTTTTCAAGATCTCAATTGCTTCTGTATAAGTCAATCGTTCAAAGTTATTATCCAAACAGAAATTCAATTTTGCAGTAAGATCCAATTCCGACCGTTCGTCCTGTGGTTTTTGTTTTTCCTCCTCCAGTAGTCGGTTTCTGAGAAATTCAATTTCATCAGCACAATGTGTAAGTGCATGTTTGATTACATATTTTAAAAGATCTTCAGCCAACTGCATGTTGTCTTTCAATTCATAAAATGCCATTTCTGGTTCGATCATCCAAAATTCAGCAAGATGTCTTGTTGTATTTGAATTTTCTGCGCGGAAGGTAGGACCGAAGGTGTAAATATCGCCCAATGCCATTGCAGCAAGCTCGCCTTCCAGCTGGCCGCTTACAGTTAAGTTGGTTGATTTTCCGAAAAAATCCTGTTTGAAATCTATTTTTCCATCTTCAGTACGTGGTGGATTATCAAGATCTAATGTTGTTACACGGAACATTTCTCCTGCACCTTCTGCATCGGATGCTGTGATTATTGGAGTGTGCATATATACAAACCCGCGGTCATTAAAAAACTGATGAACTGCAAATGCAAGTGTGTGGCGGATTTTAAATACAGCATTGAATGTATTTGTTCTGAAACGTAAATGCGCTATTTCCCGTAAAAATTCCAAGCTGTGTTTTTTTGGTTGAAGGGGGAATTTTTCAGCATCACTGTCTCCTAATATTTCGAGCTGTTTTACTTTTAATTCCACTTTCTGACCTTTACCAAGTGATTCGATCAATTCACCGGTAACGCTGATTGCAGCACCTGTTGTTAATCTTTTTAATAAGGCTTCGTCAGTAGCAGTAAAATCTACAACTGCTTGTATGTTATTAATGGTCGAGCCATCATTGATAGCAATAAACTGATTGTTACGAAATGTTCGTACCCAACCTTTAACAGTTACTTCAGTTCCATATGCTGTTGAGTCCAACAGCTCTTTCACTTTTGTTCTTTTCATAATCATTGAATCATTTAAGTTTTGCAAATGTAACAAAATAAAAAAAGCCACCCTTTACTTGTTGGATGGCTTTTGATTTTATATTTTAATAATTAATCAATCACCATCAATCGCAATGTATTCGAATTATTATTGATCGTTGATAATACTAAATTCAATCTTAAATAATTTTTCATAGAGTTAGGACATAAAATATTATTCAGTTATTACTAATCTTTGGGTTGTTGTTTTACCATCAATGATCAATGAAATAAAATAAATACCG
>JBILYL010000278.1:0-3894 GCA_044377775.1 Bacteroidia bacterium | reverse complement strand
TCATATACTTGTTCGCCCTGTTTCCAGATCAGTGGAAAATGTGGTTTTGTGGGTTCATAATTATCCAGACTAACAATGTTTTTTTGCGTTGCCATATAACAGGCATGATTGATCTGTATCCAATTGTTTGAATAATTCAGCGGAAGCAAAACAGAATTGTCTTCCATAAACGCTTCTGCCTTAACAAGCGTTGCCGCAGCATCACTTAAGATCTTAGTTTGTTCGTTATGATACGAAATAAAAAACACGTGTGTGGTCAGAAGTATTATAACAGGAAAAAACAATTGATTCGGAGAAAGACCTTTTGCAGCAATTAAAATAATGATCATCAAAAAAAAGAACAAGGCCCAACGGATAGAGATAAAGCCTCCGGAGGCGATCCAATCGGGGAATACAAAAAACAATAACAAAACGATCAATAATGATACCAGCCAGTAGGGGCGGAAGCGCAAAGCCTGTTTTCTTTTTCTGAAAAAATCAACAACAACCATTAAAAGCAAAACACAAAGCGTATATAAAATAATGTGCGCATAGCCGACTTCGCTATCATAATTGAGCGTAATAACCGGACTCAGATCAATGATTGTTTGAAGCAACCTGTCGCTGCTTAAATATGTAGGAGGAGAATGCTTAAAGGAGCTGTTAGAAACAACAAACAACACAGACAGAATAATACCCGGCAGCACGATCAATGTTGGATACAAAAACTGCTTAAACGCTTGCCTGATCTTTCGGGAATAAAGAACATATTGTATTTCGTTCACGAAAATAATTATCCCCAATAACATAAAATTAAAAATATGTGATAAGTAAACGATCGTTGAAAGGCTCGCCAACAAAAGGATTTTTCCGGTACTTAATTGATCTCTGTTTTGGGTCCACAAACCCAGCGTCCAAAACAGAACAGGTATTCCAACACAAAAATTAAAAAAGCCGATCCGGAAAGTGAAGGAATAAACAAACGAAAAAATAAGATAGGAAGAGAGTTTTGCTGACCTTTCGTCTGCCACAAGTCGCTTCACTAAAAAGCGAAAAGAGTAGGGAAGCGACAGCACATAAAAAAGAAGGATGCTTTTTTCAACCAGGCTTACAGGAAGAAACAAGCCAAATAGAGCAAACCAAAGGTGGTCAAGAAAATTTGAATTGAGGTGTTTGTTAAGATCAAAAAAGGCAAGGGCAAAATCGTTATTTAAAAACCACAAATGCTTTAAAAGATTTGCATTGTGCAAGTGTGCCGGACCATCAACCGTTGGGAAAAACGTGTTAAAAAGAACCGGAATGGCCGTAAAAAAAACAAAAAGTGCGAAGAAATAACGTTCGTACTTCCACAAAAATTCAATCCTTTTCATTCTGCTTTTTTATTGACCAATTGAATGCTATATTGATAATCGCTCCGGCAGAATTTATACCGGATGAAAATGTTTATTCCTGATTCAATTTAATCAATGACCATTTCCGGAATTTCCCCTTCAACGATCAATCTTCCCTGTGTTGCTTTTTTAATATCCTCTACAGTCACTCCCGGAGCGCGCTCCAGTAGTCTGAATCCCTGTGGAGTGACATCCAGAACCGCCAGCTCCGTAACAATCTTCTTAACGCAATTTACACCCGTTAGTGGCAAGTCGCATTTTGACAAAAGCTTGGATTCTCCGGCCTTATTCACATGCTGCATCGCAACAATAATGTTTTTTGCTGATGCAACAAGGTCCATCGCTCCGCCCATTCCCTTTACCATTTTTCCGGGGATTTTCCAGTTTGCTATATCACCGTTCTCCGACACTTCCATTGCTCCCAAAATAGTAAGATCTACTTTACGGGAACGGATCATTCCAAAACTCATTGCCGAATCAAAAAAAGCGGAACCCGGAACGGTAGTTATTGTTTGTTTTCCGGCATTGATCAGATCCGGATCTTCTTCTCCTTCAAATGGAAAAGGACCCATGCCTAAAAGCCCGTTTTCGGACTGCAGAACAACGTTCATTCCTTGTGGAATATAATTTGCCACCAGAGTCGGAATACCGATCCCTAAATTCACGTAATAACCGTCTTTTATTTCTTTTGCGATACGTTTCGCGATTCCAATTTTATCTAACATATTAATTTGAAAATTTTTAAATGTGTTAATTTGAAAATGGGGCTCACTTTAACACGTTGTTTGTTCTTGTTCGATGTTGTATTCTTCTTATTAATTTACTTTTACTTTAATTGGATGACCTCTTCAACTTTTCAAATTCATTCATTATCAAATTTAATTTTTGATCGTATTGATTCTATTTGTTTTAGAAGATGCAATGATCTTCGACAATATTTTTACAATCTCCTTAACCTCTTTCTGAAGCGCTTCGCAATCAGGATAGTTTTCTGATTTTTGACACAATAGCAACCAATACTCTGTTTCATCCGCTTCTTTCGCTGCAATTTTCATCTTGTGAATGAAATCGGCTTTGCTTTCAGAATTTTGTGCCTCTCTAACATTTGCTCCAACGGATGTTCCCGACTTCAAAAGTTGATTGGCAATTACATATTTTCTATTATTCTCCAGCTTTTCTGCTAATTCAACAATCATTAAAGCGAACTCGAAAGTCTTGTCAACAATAACATTAGGCTTCTCCTGCATATATTTTTAATTATTTTGTTTCAATTGTCTCTTCATTTTCAAATTGACACATTTCCAAATTATTTTTTTCTAACGGTTCTCTGTTCAATTCTCTTTTCATAATTTGTTCCCTGGAAAATCCGGTGAACATAAATTCCCGGAGTGTGAATGTGATCCGGATCCAATGTTCCTGCCGGCACCAACTCTTCCACCTCAGCAATGGTAACCCTTCCGGCCATCGCCATCATCGGGTTAAAATTTCTTGCTGTTTCACGGAATATTAAATTACCATGCGGATCACCTTTCCATGCTTTTACAAGCGCAAAATCTGCATCAAAAGCCATCTCCATCAAAAACTCTTTTTCTTGTCCGTCCACCATAAACTTACGGGACTCTTTGCCAATGGCCACTTCTGTTCCTACCCCGGCAGGAGTGAAGATCGCAGGCATTCCATAGCCCGCAGCCAAACAACGGGTTGCCAATGTTCCTTGTGGAATTAATTCTACTTCCAATTCACCACTCAACAGTTGTCGCTCAAACTCCGCGTTTTCCCCCACATACGATGAGATCATTTTTTTTACCTGGCGCGTTTGCAACATCAAACCAATACCAAAATCATCTACTCCGGCATTGTTGGAGATACATGTCAAACCTTTTACTCCTTTTTTAACAAGTGCAGTGATGCAATTTTCGGGAATGCCACACAAGCCAAAACCACCAAGCATTATGGTTGCATTGTCCTGAATGTCTTTAATCGCCTCTTCGGCATTTTTTACTGTTTTGTTCATGGTACAAATAACTGATCTTTATAAATTATTAATCTGTTCTGTCTTTAACTTTTGTCCGGTTTCCGTTTACTCTCCTTCTTCTGTGTTAAATTGATCCTCTTCTGCTTCCAGTTCTTTATTATACTTGCTGCAATCCATTTCGATCTCGATCTTTTTTGACGGTTTTTCGAAATCACTTTGAGTTAGTTTTATCGACTTGTCGGCATATACTTTTTGCATGTATTTCGCCCAGATAGGAAGCGCCATCTCTGCTCCTTGTCCGTAAAGAGTATTATCAAAATGTACCGCACGATCCTCTGCACCTGTCCAACAGCCCGAAACGAGGTCCGGTGTTATTCCCATAAACCATCCATCTGAATTATTTTGTGTCGTTCCGGTCTTACCGGCTATCGGCATATTCAACTTGAAACGATAACGCAGGCGGGAACCGGTTCCGATCTGAACAACACCCTTCATTAGCTGGAGCATCACATATGCTTTTTCTTCGTTCATTACCTCTTCTGTTCGGGG
>JBILYL010000307.1:0-3469 GCA_044377775.1 Bacteroidia bacterium | reverse complement strand
GAAAGAATTCTGAAACAGAATGCGGTCTTGCTTCTTATTTTATAACATACTGAAAATAAGAACTCTATAAACTTGACTTTCATTGAAATATATTATAAATTTGTTCAATAGATCAACGTTAATGATGTCGAAACGATTTAAATATTGTTTGTGTGGTGCATTCACACTGATTGTTTTTGCGGTTTATTCCCAACAAACCAACATCAACAATGAGGCGGTGGTAACTATTGTTGGAAATGCACCTCAAACAAATACCGACTCCGAACCTCATGACTTTATTAATTCCAATCCATATTATGAAAATAACGAACCTCAGATGCAGCAGGAAATGACGTCTCAGAATATTGATCCTACTTTAGAAAATGGTTTCCATATTCGTTTTGAATTGAATTCAGAACAACAGAACTCGAATATTCAAAAGGCTGACAATCTTGTTTCTACTTCCGGATTTAACCCGGGATCATCTTCGTCATCATCTTCTTCTTCTTCCGGTGGTGCATCTGTTGGTAAAACTAAAAAACGCGGAACATCTCTTGCCGAAAGGTCTTTTAATGCGAAAAAACGTTTGAAAACCTGGCTCCCAAAACGTAAAAAACGTTACCACCCTCATCTTTGCGGGAGATTTTAATATCAGTATATACTTCTCAATTCCCCGTTATTCGTTTAATTCCTCAGATAAAGAAAGTAGTTATTACTAAATATGCTGTGTGATTTTTTCTGAATTTAAATTCAAACATTTTAGACCTCTTTACTGGCTCGTTTTTTTGATCTATTTAATAATATTATTTAGCTTTGTTTACTTCTCATAAATAGAGCACTCATAAATTAATAAAGAAAAACTTTCTTGAAAAAAAATCTCCTTTTACTTTTTATTCTGTTACATGCTTTTGCTTTTTCGCAAAATCAAGGAAAAAAATATCCGGCAGGTAATGGCGGGTCGGTTTTTCTTCCTCTAGGAGATATTTCTTTTGCTGATGAAGTGGTTGATTTTAAACGCGGTGAACCCGATGCTGTTTCTGAAGCCTGCGATTCGACTCTTTCCATAGGGATTTCTGATTTTGCCGGTGTTGCCTCCAATTTTACTTCTCTGGGCTGTGGCGGGAAACTTACTCTGCGTTTTACAGACAATGCTTTGATCGATATTTCCGGCCCCGACTTATACGTTTTTGAAGTAGGAAAATACATTGAAACAACTCAACTGTATGTATCTAAAAATGGTAAAAAATGGATCAATGTAGGTTCGATCAGTGGTGGTGTATCTTCTGTCGACATTGGCGATTCGGTTAAAAGTGGTGAGGTATTTCATTATGTTATGCTGGAAGATCTGAAGTCGGATTGCAAAGGTTCCTGGCCGGGAGCGGATATTGATGCTGTTGCTGCAATTGGGTCGGGTACCCAGATCAACTTGAAAAGTGCCGTACTCTTTGATTTTGATAAGTTCGAGCTTTTACCTGCAGCAAAAATAGAGTTAGACATCGTTGTTGAACAGATAAAAAAAGAAAGCCCTTCTAAAATAATCATTGAAGGACATACAGATAATGCAGGTATTGAGTCGTACAATCAGACTTTGTCTGAAAAAAGAGCCACATCCGTCAAAAATTACCTCTTTTCAAAATTACCTGTCTACAAAAGTAAATCAAACGCCATCGGATATGGCAGCACACTACCTGTGGCTTCGAATGAAAGCAAATTGGGACAAGACAAAAACAGAAGAGTAAGTATTATTCTGATACCCAAAACAGAAAAATAGTCTCCAGAAATCAATTCATCTATTAAAAGTGATCATTCGTTGCTTTTTTTTATCTTTGCATTCCACAATATTAAAAATAAACCACTCTTCAAAAAATGAAAAAATTACTTGCTCTTGTATTTATTACATTTTCCTTATTTCTTTCTAAAGGGATGTTTTCCCAGGAAGATAAAAAAACAGATCCTTTTTTGGCGGACCAAAAATTTAATAATGGAAATTATGAAGCGGCATTGGAAGATTATTTGTCTTTGTTAGACGATGATTCAAAAAATGATAAATACAACTATAACATTGCAATTTGTTATTTGAATACCAATATAAATAAAACGAAAGCTATTCCTTATTTAGAGATCCTTACACGTAAACCGAAGTTTGATCCGAATGCAATGTATTTATTGGGCCGTGCCTATCATTATGCTTGCCGTTTCGATGATGCAATAAAAACATATACTGCTTTTAAACAAACAGGAAGAGGGAATACTTCAAATTTAGCGGATGTTGATCGTCAGATCCAATTTTGTATCAATGCAAAAGAGTTGATGAAGTTCCCACTGGATGTAAAATTTGAAAATTTAGGACCGAATGTAAATTCACCGTATGCCGATTATTATCCTTTTGTTCCAAGTGATGAGTCGTTTATTATTTTTAATACTCGCAGACCCGATGAAGGAGCTTCAATTACAAAGGAAGACGGAACGTATCCTGCAGCAATTTATATTTCAAAAGTAATTGAAGGTGCTTTTGTAAAGTCTAAAAATATCGGTCCTCCTATTGCTAAAAAAGAAGGAGAGCAGGAAATTATCGGCTTGTCTGCAACCGGTGAAATTATGTTGTTGTACTATACCAATTTAAAAGGTGTGGGTGATATTTATAGTACAACCACTGATAAAAACAAAAGTTTTAAACCTGCGGATAAATTAGATGTGAATATCAATTCTTCGAAAGCGGAAGAGATTGCTGCTTGTATCAGTTCAGATGGTTCAATGCTTTATTTTGCAAGTAATCGTGAAGGTGGAAAAGGTGGTACCGATTTATATTTAAGCCGTAAGCTGCCTGATGGCAAATGGGGGCCTCCGCAAAATATGGGTGCGGATATAAATACTCCTTTTGATGAAGATTTCCCTAATGTTTCTGCTGATGGTAAAGTTATTTATTTCAGCTCTAACGGCCATACAACCATGGGTGGTTATGATATTTTTAAAGCAGACCTGAATGCTGAAACGAACCAGTTTTCGAATCCTAAAAATGTCGGATATCCCATTAATACTCCTGAAGATAACTACAACTTCCGTATTTCAAGTAATGGTCGTTTTGGATATATTGCTGCTTTGCGCGAAGGTGGTTTGGGGGACCTGGATATTTATCGTGTTACTTTAAATGAAGTTGAACAACAGTATTCAGTTATTAATGGTAATATTTCTTCTGCTGACTCGACACAGAAATTGAATTTTTCAGATGTCTTTATATCTGTAACTGATACAAAAACACAAGAAGTGGTTGGTACGTATTTACCCAATCCTAATTCCGGTCGTTATGTAATGGTTCTTTCACCGGGGATTTATGAACTCAATCTCGAGGCGAATGGGTTTCAACCGATCACAGAGAAAATTAACGTGTTGGATAAAAGCTCGTTCAAGTTCGAAATATCAAAAAATATTCAACTGAAACCGGAAGGATTTCAAAATAAATAAACAATAGAAAAGCATCGCAAATAAAAGC
>JBILYL010000061.1:0-10487 GCA_044377775.1 Bacteroidia bacterium | reverse complement strand
AAATCTAACTATTGCTACAGCATTGTCAGGGATGGATCAAATAACATTTGGATTGGTCATCGCCAAGGTTTAAGCAGAATCAAAACGAAAAAAAATGAAATTGATGTCTTTGATAAAAATGAAGGGGTTTTGGGCGACTGCAATCCCACAGCTTCATTTACTGATTTTGAAAAACATACTTGGTTTGGAACAACCATGGGCTCAGCAAAGTTTGATCCTCACAAAGACATAAAAAATCTGAATCCACCAATTATTAACATTACTTCAATTAAATTAAATGACAAAGAAATTGATCATACAAAAGACACAACACTTCCTTACGACAACTATCGACTTCGGATAGATTTTGTTGGCATCACCTTTAAGTCAAACACCCACGTACTCTTTCAATACAAACTAGAAGGATATGATGTTGATTGGTCAGATAAAACAAACAATCCTTTTGCTCAATATGGTAAACTAAGTGATGGAGAATATACATTTTTACTGAAGGCATTCAATAATGACGGAATAAGCAATCAGTCGCCATTCAGTATTAAGATCGTAATTGCTGCACCAATCTGGAAACGGACCTGGTTCATCATTCTTTGTTTTGTATTTGTATTTTATGGTTTCTACCTGTTTTTGAAAATAAGAGAAAGGAATCATAGAAAATTTGAATTGGAATTACAAAAAGCACTTAATGAAAAAACGAGAGAGGTAATTATTCAAAAAGAAGAAATTGAAAAAAAGAATAAGGACATTACTGACAGTATCCGTTACGCTAAGCGAATACAAGACGCTATTCTTCCTGACCTGGAATCATTGCGAAAAATTGTTCCTGACTCGTTTATCTTTTTTCAACCACGAGATATTGTGAGTGGCGATTTTTATTGGTTCAAAAAGTATGGCGATCTGTTGGTTATTGTTTGTGCGGATGCAACCGGACATGGCGTTCCCGGGGCATTCATGAGTATGATCGGCAGCACTTTATTAAAAGATATTATTTCAAGGAAAGGAATAAACTCACCCGCATTCGCCTTGGCAATACTTGATGAAGAGATAAAAATTCTATTAAAACAAAATGATGGTGAACATCATCAAACACAAGATGGAGTTGACATTTTGATCTGTGAAATAAATCTAAAAACCCACTTTGTAAGATTTGCATCTACGAAACGACCGGTGATTATTTCAAAAAACAACGAACTAGTTGTCCTTAAAAAAGAGAGTTACGAAACGCAAGAATATGAAACCAAAGACATTCAACTTTCTAAAGGGGACACACTTTATTTATTTACAGATGGATATCCCGACCAGTTTGGAGGAGATTATGGTAAAAAGATAAAAACTTCGAACATAAAGACTATTCTTGAACAAATCCAAACACTACCTATTTCTAAACAAGAAATGATCATCGATAATTATTTCAACAAATGGAAAGGTGGAAACGAACAAATTGATGATGTTCTTTTTATCGGACTGAAATTATAAGAAACCTATTCACCGTTTTTAAAGAGTGAATCATAATTATCAGCAGCTTCTGTAATCTTTCTTAAAATATTAACGAGAAGCTTCCAATGCCTGTTCAATATCGGAAACGATATCAATAATATTTTCTAAGCCAACAGAGATACGAACCATTCCGGGAGTTATTCCAACCTGCAACCGTTCTTCTTCCGTAAGTTTTGCATGGGTTGTTGATGCCGGATGAGTCGCTATTGTTCTTGTATCTCCAAGATTA
This sequence comes from Bacteroidia bacterium, assembly GCA_044377775.1. Lineage (GTDB taxonomy): Bacteria > Bacteroidota > Bacteroidia > 2-12-FULL-35-15 > 2-12-FULL-35-15 > 2-12-FULL-35-15. The sequence continues at coordinate 8,764 of JBILYL010000061.1, read as the reverse complement.
GCTGTCAACGAACACATTTGAAGCGCATCCAAAAATGATCGGCCTCTTGCAATACCTCCTTTAATTTCAAATGTTACGATTCCACCTCCCATACTCATTTGCTTTTTTGCAATTTCAAATTGAGGATGTGATAATAAAAATGGGTAACGTACTTGCAAAACCTCAGGATGATTTTCAAGTAAGCCTGCCAATTTATGTGCATTCTGAGAGTGGCGCTCCATTCGAATAGCAAGCGTTTCCAGACTTTTAGAAAGTGTCCATGCATTAAAAGGAGAAAGAGAAGGACCTGTGCTTCTGCAAAACGTTTGAATCTCTTTGATTAATTCTTTCTTTCCAACAACAATTCCTCCCAAAACCCGGCCTTGACCATCGATGTATTTTGTTGCTGAATGTGTAACCAAATGTGCTCCGTATTTTATTGGCTGCTGTAAAAATGGAGTCGCAAAACAATTGTCTACATTTAAAATAATGTTGTGCTTATTCGCCAAATTTCCCAACCATTCCAGATCAATAATGTCTAACCCAGGATTAGAAGGGGTTTCCACAAAGATCATTTTTGTGTTTTCTTTTATTAATGATTCCCATGTTTCAGGCTTATTTACATCGGCATATGTATGGGTGATTCCCCACTTCGGTAATAATTTTGTAATAACCGTATGTGTAGATCCGAAAATCGAACTTGCAGAAATAATATGATCACCACTTTTTAATAGTCCCATAAAACTGGCGAATATTGCGGCCATTCCCGAAGCAGTTGCAAAACCGGCTTCAGCGCCCTCCATCTGACACATTTTAGCTTCAAACTCCGTTGTATTGGGATTCACAAACCGGCTATAAATATTGCCTTCTATTTCGTCCGCAAAAACTGCACGCATTTGTTCTGCATCATCAAATGTAAAACTAGATGTCAGATACAACGGAACGGAATGCTCTCTGCTTTGAGTTTTTTCAGATTGTGTGCGAATAGCGTTTGTTTCAAATTTTTTCATGACCTCAGACCGACCCTCTCCAAAAGAGAAGTAGTTTAGATTTCGTTAATACTAACTTTATAATTTATTTTAGCTCCGGCAAGTTCCAACGTTTTTGAAACAGAACAATATTTTTCCATAGATAATTGTACCGCCCGCTCCGCCTTCTCTTTATCGATCTGTCCTTTTAATTTAAAATGTATCTGCACCTCTTCCCACAAAGAAGGTTCTTTCCCTTGTTCTCTTTCACCATCAATGCTGATTGTGAAATCTTCAATCACCTGTCGTTGTTTTTGCAATATCAATACAATATCAATTGCGCTGCAACCTCCCAGACCCATCAACAGCATCTGCATTGGTCGCACACCTTTATTGTGTCCGCCAATATTTTCTCCGGCATCCATATGAGCAACATTTCCTGTTTCACTGATTGCCTCAAAGTGAAAAGCATCATCCAATCTTTTAAGTTCTATTTTCATTTTTTTTATTTGTTTACATTTCGGGTGGAGTCGGGAAACACATTGTTTTTTATTTATTGAATTCAAAGGTAATTATTTACAACAAATTTTGATTAGTTTTGTGAAACGAATAACCCTAAAGGGAAACAGATTAAATTCCTCTTTTGAGAAGGGAATCAGGGGGATCGAAATGAACAAGCACTTTTTCACATATCGCCAACCGTTAAAACTGGAAAACGGGCAAACATTACAAACGCTTGATGTTGTTTACCATACTTATGGAGCAATCAACACAGATAAAAGTAATGTCATCTGGTTTTGCCATGCGCTCACAGCAAATAGCGATGTATCGGATTGGTGGAATTCACTCGTTGGCGAAGGTAAAAAATACGACCCAGCAAAACATTTTATTGTTTGCGCGAATATCATTGGTTCTTGTTATGGTTCATCCGGGCCACTAAGCATCAATTCTGAAACTCAAAAACCATTTTACAGTTCGTTTCCTCAAGTCACTATTCGAGACATGGTTCATGCGCATGTTATTTTGCGTAAACATTTAGGAATTGAAAAAATAAACACGATCATCGGTGGCTCTATGGGCGGATACCAAGCCATTGAATGGGCTGTGACAGAACCTAATGTTTTCGACAATATGGTTTTGGTTGCAACCGGTGCACAGGAATCTGCCTGGGGAATTGCAATTCATACAGCGCAACGTTTGGCCATTGAAACCGACCTGACATGGAAAGAGCACCATCAAACTGCCGGGGCGAAAGGCTTGAAAGCAGCACGTGCAATTGGGATGCTAACCTACCGGACGTATGAAGCATTTGTGAATACACAAACGGATGAAGAACATAAACTGGATAATTTTAAAGCTAGTTCATATATTAATTATCAGGGAGAAAAACTGGTGAAGCGTTTTAATGCATACAGCTATTGGATCTTAACCAAAGCAATGGACTCTCATAACATCGCAAGAAATCGCGGGGAGCTGGAAGACGTATTAAAAAGCATACAATTAAAAACAATCATCATTGGTATTTCCAGCGATCATCTTTGTCCGGTTGCCGAACAAAAAATAATGGCGCAACACATTCCGAATTCTATATTTGTAGAGATCGATTCTCCATACGGACATGATGGTTTTTTGATTGAAGGGGATTTGATAGGAGAGGCGATAGAAAAAAACAGTTAAAAAAAAGGGGATCTGCTTTTATACAAATCCCGTTTTTTTACATTAAGAAAGAAAAAGACGTTCTATGCTTTTCCTTTATCTGCTGCTGCTGAATCTGCAACAGCAATTCCACCTAAATCTCTGTCAAAGAAATATAAGCCGCTTTTATCGCCACCAATAAATTTTAACTTGTCTAATATTTTACGAGCCAACGCTTCTTCTTCAATTTGTTCTGAAACATACCATTGTAAGAAGTTATGAGTTGTATAATCTTTCTCCTTCAAGCACACTTCCACGCAATTATTAATCTCATTCGAAACCAATACTTCGTGCTTCAAAACTTCTTCAAATACAAACTGAACCGATTTAAACTTTTGCGGTTGTGCTTTTAAAGCAGGAATCAATGCTTGCCCGCCACGCTCATTTACATATTTTATCAACTTCAGCATGTGTAAACGCTCTTCATCGGCATGCGTATATAAAAAGGCAGCAACCCCTTCCAATCCTTGAGTTTCTGCCCATGAAGCCATTGCTAAATAATATTGTGAAGAGGATGCCTCTAATTCTATTTGTTGATTCAAAGCTGCTTCTACTTTTTTTGATACCATCGTCTTTTTTATTTAATATAAATTTATGGATTACTAAGATGAATTTCATCCTTTATCTGAAACAAAGTTAAAGCATTTTTTGTTTATTCTAACCACTTAGAAACATAGAAAAAAGAAAAGGAAAAAGAAAACCAAGAGAAACACAGAGCCAAAAATCGTTAAAAGGATTTTTTCTATACGCTCTTATTTCCTAATTTAGCAAGTACTACCCTATGTTTCTATGTGGTTAAATTTTTTTGTATTATGTGCCGTATTCACTATGAAAAAGCCTAATTATTCATTACCTTTGGGTATGTAACAAAGTACCAAAAACAGCGTTATAGAATACATGTCGGATAATTATCAAAATTTGATTGTAAAACTGGATGACTTCATCCGCAAGTATTATAAAAATTTGCTCTTACGCGGATTGATTTATAGTATTGGCCTGGTCTTGCTTTTCTTTATTTCGGTTACTATACTTGAATATTTTGCTCACTTCAATTCAACGGTACGAACCGTTTTATTTTATTCTTTTGTACTGTCAACGTTATTTATTTTAACCAAATACATCGCGATCCCGCTTTCTAAACTTTACCATTTCGGAAAAATTATTTCACATACCGAAGCATCTGAGATTATTGGAAAGCACTTTTCAAATGTCCAGGACAAATTGCTGAATGTGCTTCAATTACAATCCTTACAAGACGCAGATCGGCAACCAACTACAAACAACTTCCAACTGATTGAAGCAAGCATCAATCAGAAAACAAAAGAACTAAAACCAATTCCGTTTAGCGCTGCTGTTGATTTTTCTGAAAACAGAAAATATCTGAAATACGCACTTTTACCCATCCTGATCATTACAGTTATCCTGTTTGCTGCTCCGAGTATAATCACCGATGGAACAAACAGGCTGGTAAAACACAGTGAATATTTTGAGAAGGAAGCACCATTTCAATTTGTGATCACCAATTCGGATCTGAAAACAGTAACTCAGGAAGATTACGAACTTAAGGTTCAGCTCACTGGCGATGAAGTTCCGGAGAATGTATACCTTGAAATTGACGGAAATGAATTTAAACTCGACAAAGAGAGCATCGTAAATTTCAACTATCTTTTTAAAAATGTTCAAAAAAGCATGCGGTTTCAACTTGCTGCAGATGGCTTTAAATCCAGGGAATACGAATTGGTGGCCCTTCCAAACCCTATTTTACTGAATTTTGATATTGCCCTTTCATTTCCAAAATATCTCAACAAAAAAGATGAACTTGTAAAAAACACAGGAGATCTTGTTGTCCCGGCCGGAACAAAGATCAGTTGGAATTTTAATACGCAAAACACACAACAACTCCGCCTGAATTTTAATGACACCTCTTTTGCCGTTTCTCCCACTAACGAAAATAATTTTAGTTATTCAACCCGCCTGTTCCGTGACAAAAGCTATTCTGTTACAACAGCAAATCAATTTTTAAAAAGCAAAGACTCTGTTACCTATTCTATAAATGTAATCCCGGATGCATATCCTCAGATAACTGTTGCCGAGAAAAAAGACTCCACTTCAACCAAACGTATTTATTTTCGCGGTGAAGTAAAGGATGATTATGGCTTCAACAAACTTTCTTTCAACTATCGCTTCATCAGCAACAACGACACTGCTGTTTCAGATAAGTATAAAAAAATGACCACCAATAGCAGTCCGGTCGCAATTAACAATTCGCTTACACAAGATCAGTTTTTTCACTATTGGGATATGACCGAACTTGGCGTTTCACCCGGTGATCAAATTGAATATTACTTTGAGGTTTGGGACAATGATGGTGTAACGGGCAGCAAATCATCCCGCACACAAAAAATGATCTTCAAGGCTCCAACACTTAAAGAATTAGAAGAGAACACCGACAAGAACAATAACAAGATCAAAGAAGATCTGGAAGAAAGTATTCGTCAGGCAAAGGAAGTTCAAAAAGAATTGGCGGACTTGCAACGCAAGGTGGCTGAGAAAAAGGATCTTTCCTGGGAAGAGAAAAAGAAGTTGAAAGAATTGCTGGAAAAACAAAAGGATCTGCAAAAAAAGGTTGAAAATGTTAAAAATGAAAACCTTCAAAACAACGAACAAAAGAACGAATACAAACAACCAGACGAAGAAATACTTGAGAAGCAAAAACAACTGGAGGAGCTATTTAACAAGGTGATGACTCCTGAATTAAAGGAGAAGTACGATGAGCTGCAAAAACTATTAGAGAAACTCGACAAGGATAAAGTTCAAGAAGCCTTAGAGAAAATGAAGCTGGACAATAAAGATCTGCTGAAAGAATTAGACCGCAACCTGGAGATTTTTAAACAGCTTGAAGTAGAACAAAAAATTCAGGAAAATATCAACAAATTAAATGATCTGGCGAAAAAGCAGGATGAACTTGCGAAACAGTCGGAAGAAAAAAAATCGGATGCGAAGGAACAGAAGGCTAAGCAGGATGATCTGAATAAGAAATTTGAGGATATCAAAAAAGATTTGAAAGAACTCGAGAAAAAGAACAGCGAGTTAGAAGAGCCGAAGAAATTAGAGAACAGCGAACAGAAACAGGAAGAGGTTCAGAAAGAAATGCAGAAAAGCAGTGAGAACCTGAGTGAAAACAAAAAGAAAGAGGCTGCAAAATCACAAAAGGAAGCTGCTAAAAAGATGGAAGAGATGAGTCAACAAATGGAAAAGGCTCAGGAAAAAGAAGAAGAACAGCAAGAAGGCGAAGATATAGATAAGCTAAGAGGTTTACTTGAAAATTTAATTCAACTTTCATTTGGCCAGGAGGCTTTGATGGGACAACTTTCCAAAACCAAACCGAATGATCCTCAGTATGTAAAAATCAATCAGAAACAGAAAAAACTGAAGGATGATTCCAAAATGATCGAAGATACCTTATTAGCACTCAGCAAACGTGTTCCTCAGATTGCTGCAGCCGTAAATAAGGAGATCAGTGCTATCAACATGAATATGGATAAGGCGCTGGAGGAAATTACAGAATCACAAACTCCTTCTGTGGATGGGAAAAACCACAAACAGGAAGCAATGAGCCGGCAGCAATTTGCTATGACTTCAATCAATAATCTGGCGCTGATGCTTAATGAAGCGTTAAGTAAAATGCAGGATGCTGCAAAAAAAGGCAAACCTGGCAGTGGCAGCTGTAAAAAACCGGGAGGGAAAGGACAAAAACCATCCATGGCAAACATGCGTCAAATGCAGGAACAGATCAATCAGCAAATAAAAAAGCTGAAAGATGGAATGGAAAAAGGTGGCAATAAACCCGGAAGCAAACCCGGGATGGGAACAGGTGGAATGAGTCAGGAATTGGCAAAATTAGCTGCTCAACAAGCTGCTTTAAGGCAAGAAATACAAAAGATGTCGGATCAGATCAATAAGGACGGAAAGGGTGCAGGAGGAATGAGCAAAATTGCCGAAAAAATGGAAGAAACGGAGACCGATCTTGTAAATAAGATGATCAGCCAAGAAACTATCAAACGTCAGGAAGAGATCTTAACGCGCCTATTAGAGAGCGAAAAGGCGGAAAAGGAAAGAGAAATGGATGAGAAAAGACAATCAAATGAAGCAAAAAATGAAAATTTTAGTAACCCTAATGAATTTTTAGAGTATAACATGCTGAAACAAAAAGAAACGGAATTACTCAAAACGGTTCCACCGTCATTGACTCCTTTCTTTAAAGCAAAAGTAAACCAATACTTTAACAACTTTGGAAACTAATATGGTACTTGCAGAAAATCAAAAAATACGGATCACATCGAGAGCAGAAAACATTATTCTTGTTGAGCGAATGATTGAAGATGTGTGTGATCTGTTTAATATCAGTGAGGATTATTATGGCAATATTCTTGTCGCAATAACTGAAGCGGTGAACAATGCCATCTATCACGGAAACCAAGCGAATCCAAAGAAAAACATCGATATCTTTTTTAAATCTTTCCCTGATCATGTTTCTTTTATTGTAAAAGATGAAGGAAGCGGATTTAATTATGATGCACTACCCGATCCTACAAATCCTGAAAACATAGAGAAACCAAACGGTCGTGGTGTATTTTTGATGCGCAATCTCGCAGATAAAGTTTCTTTTGAAGATGATGGCAGCAAAGTGATTCTCGACTTTAAAATGAATGCTAATTAATTTTCATTTTCAGCCAATCACTGTAATTTATAATATCTGAATCCGAACTGCTGTTCGACAATTCTCCTTCAAGCAACATGTTAATCTCTTTTAACAGTTGCTTGTCTTTTTTTATCCCATCCGATTTCACCATCTTATCAATTGCTGTTACCATTTGCTTCTGACGGCTATATTCTTCTTTCTTTAACAAGGCTGAATATTCTTTCTTAATACGTTCCGATTTGTGTTCCAAATAATCGAAATCCAACAATTCAAAACGGATCATCAACTCAAACACAGCAAGCTTCAGGTGCCATGCCTCATCCAAATGCTTGAATGCGTCCTGCATCATCGGTTTTACAAGACTTTTTAGAGCCTCTTTAAAATTCTTTTTATCGAAATTCAAAACCGCTAAATTCAAATACACAAAAACATTATAGATCGGAAGTTTTTTGATACTGCTATTTTCTTTCGCCTCATTCAGAATCTCAATGGCCTTATCTGTATTTTTAACTGAATAATTAATTACCAGTGAATTGTAATAATAAAATAAATATTTGTCGTACAACACTTTACCAAATTCAAGCATCGCGCTCTTCAGCAGATCTACATATTCCAATGACAAGTCAATCTTCTTATTTTTGAATAAGGAATTAATTAAATAAGTAAGCATTTGAAGTTTTGTATCGTGGTTGTTCTTGTTGAACAATTTTTCTTTGCTGAATTCTTCAAACGTTTTTAATAAATACTTTTCCAGTGATTTATAATCTTGTTGCTGAAGAAGAATACGGCTAACGGATTGATAAATTTTAAAACGCAAAACCGGACTATTTTTAACTTCTTTACTTTTTGCAAAATCATTTATTGTCCGCTGAAGTAATTGCAGGATCTCTGTGTTTTCCTTGGCAAAATTCTGAGATACTTTAATACGGTAGATCAGTGCCGCCAAAATGTCGTCTATCTCTTGCATCTTAGAGAGCTTTGAGCGGTTTTCCTTACGTTTGAGAATATATTCTTCCGGATTGATCTCAATCGTTTCATGCGACAGGCGAATAAATTCACCATAAATGATATCCAACCACTCTAACTGTTCGTTTTCATTCGCTTTACGGAATGCTTTCGTCAGATAATAAAAAGCGGTTTGTGTCTGTCCTTTATTTTGAAATAGTCGGGAAAGAAAAAGAAAATTCAGAATGATGTTATACTCCGTTGCATCATAATAATGTAAGGTCAGACTTTTTCCAATATCTTCAAACAGTCTGTTCTTAAGGCGATACAAAGCGTTTTTGTCGTCCGACTCATACAGCCGTTTCAAAATTTTGCTTTCATCATATTCAGGAAACTGTTTACGGATAAAATCAAAGAGTTGCTCGTCTTTTCTTACTGTGGCCTTTTCTGTTCTGTTAAGAAAGAGTTTGAAGTT
>JBILYL010000277.1:0-3917 GCA_044377775.1 Bacteroidia bacterium | reverse complement strand
CTCAGTTGAGGTTGGTTTTCCTATAAACACAGTATATATTATGATTTGATATTCGCTACAAAAAACTCACGATTCATGCGGGCGATGTTCTCCAAAGAAATCCCTTTCGGGCATTCCACTTCGCAAGCACCTGTGTTTGTACAATTTCCAAATCCTTCTTCATCCATTTGTGCAACCATGTTTTTAACACGTTCAGTCGCTTCAACTCTTCCCTGAGGCAAAAGAGCCAATTGAGAAACCTTCGCTGATACAAATAACATTGCGGATGAGTTTTTGCATGTTGCCACGCATGCTCCGCAACCAATACATGCAGCTGCTTCGAATGCTGCATCAGCATCCGGCTTAGGGATAGGAATATTGTTTGCATCTTGTGCATTTCCTGTATTAACAGAGATAAATCCACCTTTAGAAATTACACGGTCAAAAGCAGAACGATCAACAGTCAAATCCTTAATTACCGGAAATGCTGCGGCTCTCCAAGGCTCAACAACGATCGTGTCGCCATCTTTGAATGAACGCATGTGAAGTTGGCAGGTAGTTATGCCTCTTTTCGGACCGTGTGGTCGACCATTGATGTACATGCTGCACATTCCGCAAATTCCCTCACGGCAATCGTGATCGAAAGCAATTGGTTCTTCACCTTTTGTGATCAGTTGTTCGTTTAATACATCAAACATTTCAAGGAATGACATATCAGGTGAGATGTTTTGTACCGGATAGGTAACTAATTTCCCTTTTTCTTTATCGCTTTTTTGACGCCAAATTTTTAACGTCAAGTTCATATGTCCACTCATATTATCTTAATTTAATTTTTTTAATTGAAAATTTTTTTTGTCATTTTCAAATTGACACATTTTCAAATTTCCAAATTATTTATAACTTCTTTGAGCAATTTTAATTGCTTCAAATTTTAATTCTTCTTTATGCATTTCATATGCGTGGTTTCCTTTGTTTTCCCAAGCTGCAACATAAGCGAATTCATCATCTTTACGCAATGCTTCACCTTCTTCCGTTTGAGATTCTTCACGGAAGTGACCACCGCAAGATTCAGAACGGTCCAATGCATCCATGCACATTAATTCACCCAGCTCAATAAAGTCGGCAACTCTTCCTGCTTTTTCCAATTCAGGATTGAAATCATTTGCAGTTCCCGGTACACGAACATCTTTCCAGAATTCATCACGCAAAGCACGGATTTCAACAATCGCTTCTTTTAATCCTTTTTCGTTGCGTGCCATTCCGCACTTATCCCACATGATTTTTCCCAAACGTTTATGGAAATGGTCAACTGATTTTGTTCCTTTGATAGCAAATAATTTATCGATGATCGCCTGAGCATCTTTTTCTGCAGCAACAAATGCTTCATGATCTGTAGAAATTGCTTTTACGCTGATTTCTTTAGACAAATAAGCGCCAATTGTATAAGGAATAACAAAATAGCCATCTGCCAAACCTTGCATCAAAGCAGAAGCTCCTAGTCTGTTTGCACCATGGTCAGAGAAATTGGCTTCGCCCAAAGCATATAAGCCCGGTACTGTAGTCATTAAATTATAATCAACCCAAAGTCCACCCATTGTATAATGAACAGCAGGATAAATACGCATCGGTAATTCGTAAGGATTTTCTCCGGTGATCTGTTCGTACATTTCAAACAAGTTACCATATTTTTCTTCGACAACCTGTTTACCAAATTCCTTTAATTGTTGTGCTGAAGGATTAGTTATTCCCTGTGTGATTGCTTTCGTATGACCGTAGCGGGCAATAGCGGATTTAAAATCCAGGTATACTGCCATTTTCGATGTTCCAACTCCGAACCCTGCATCGCAACGTTCTTTTGCAGCACGGGAAGCCACATCGCGGGGAACAAGATTCCCGAAAGCAGGATATCTGCGTTCAAGATAGTAATCTCTTTCTTCTTCAGGGATTTCATTTGCTTTACGCGTATCGCCTTGTTTTTTCGGAACCCATATCCGGCCATCGTTACGTAATGATTCACTCATTAACGTCAGTTTAGATTGGTGATCACCGGAAACAGGGATACAGGTCGGGTGAATTTGAGTGAAGCATGGATTGCCGAAGAATGCTCCTTTTTTGTGAGCCTTCCATGCAGCCGTTACATTCGAACCCATTGCATTTGTTGAAAGATAGAAAACGTTTCCGTATCCACCTGTACATAATAAGACAGCGTGACCGAAATGACGTTCCAGTTTTCCTGAGATCAGGTCGCGGGCAATAATTCCTCTGCACTTGCCGTCAATGTTAACCACGTCCAACATTTCGTGACGTGCACACATTTCAACAGTTCCTAAACCTACCTGACGCAATAATCCACTGTATGCTCCTAATAATAATTGTTGCCCGGTTTGTCCGGCAGCATAAAATGTTCGTTGTACTTGTGTGCCGCCAAATGAACGGTTACTTAACATTCCACCATATTCACGGGCTAAAGGAACACCGCTTGCCACACATTGGTCAATAATGTTTGCACTAACGGATGCTAAACGGTAAACGTTCGCTTCACGTGCGCGATAATCTCCTCCTTTAATAGTATCATAAAATAAACGATAAGTGCTGTCACCATCGTTCTGGTAATTTTTTGCAGCATTAATACCACCTTGAGCAGCAATTGAATGCGCTCTACGGGCAGAATCCTGAAAACAAAATACTTTTACTTTGTATCCCATTTCTGCAAGAGAAGAAGCGGCAGATGCTCCGGCTAATCCGGATCCAACAACAATAACTTCTAAACTTCTTTTGTTAGCAGGGTTAACAAGTGCAACGGAAGATTTATACTTCTCCCATTTTTGTTCCAATGCTCCTTCCGGAATTTTACTATCTAATTTTGACATATCTTAAAAATTCTAATTTCGGTTATGATTTATTTTATCCATCCTAAAAAGATCGCTACAGGCATTGCAGCAAAAATCATTGGAACAACAATTGAAAAGAGTGTTCCTGTTGCCTTTATTAATCCGTTATATTTCGGATGATTCCATCCTAATGTTTGGAAGGCGGAAGGAAAACCATGAAGTAAATGGTAAGCCAAAGCAATTACCCCAAGTAAATATACTCCAACGTTAATGGGGTTGTGGAACACTTCAAGCATTTCTAAATAAGTATTGTGTTCAGCAATAGTTCCGTTAAATTGTGCCGCTTTTGTGTCGATCCAAAAATGAGATAAATGAACTACCAAAAACAACAATAACAAGGATCCTAAAATTCCCATTGAACGGGAATACCATTTGCTATTTGCTTTTCCATCATTCACAGCATATTTTACCGGACGCGCCTTATTATTTTGTAATGTAAGCACCATTGCTTGAACTGCATGTGCGATCAGTCCGAAAAACAAAACAATTTCCATTATTCTGATAATTGGATTGTTTGCCATGAATTGTGCCCCTTCATTAAACAGTAAGCCACCATCATTAAAGAAGATGAATGAATTGAGAAGGCAATGCACAATAAGAAAAGATATTAAGAACAGACCTGTTAAGCCCATTAGTAATTTTTTTCCGAGTGATGATTGAATAAATTTTCCGGATGTATTACTCATAAGAATAAAAATTATTTTTCAGTTTTTCGTCAACAAACGTACACATTTTTTTTAGTAATTAAAACTCAAAAATAATTCTGTTGATTTCCTTTTAAAGATTCAAAAAAAGTGTCAATTTTGCTCTGTAAATAGAGTTTGTTTTAAAACAAAGTCATTTTGATTTTGTTTGGAAATTTGTAAAAACAATTCAATGGTTGTTTCTCAGGGTATTTTTACAACAAGATAATTTGAATTTATAATTTTTTTGTTTTTTAAACAAAAATATTTGTAACTAATTGATAGTCAGCAGTATTGCAAATCATTAACCTAATTATTTTATAAATTGTTATATTCGTGCAACCATATAAGGCTATTTTTCATC
>JBILYL010000051.1:0-11578 GCA_044377775.1 Bacteroidia bacterium | reverse complement strand
CCGGAGGCTTGAATTTCATTCAGGCTTCTACCATTGACATGGATCAGGACGGGATCAAAGACCTTTTTATGTTCGACCGAACAGGCAATAAGGTTCGAGCCTTCATCAACAAAGGGACTGCCGGCATTGTTGATTACAGATACGATCCCCAATACGAGAATAAGTTTCCAAAACTACATGACTGGGTTTTATTGGTGGATTATAATTGTGATGGGAAAGAAGACATTTTTGGCTACTCCAATTATGGCGGTGGTTTTATGGTTTATAAAAACACATCCACCGTTTCCACAGGATTGCAGTTCACACTTGTTACTAATTTGCAATATTCGATCTACAATCCACCATCAGGCTCTTTAATAAATCTTTATGTAAGTTCTGCCGACATTCCGGCCATTACCGATATTGATAACGATGGCGACCTGGATGTAGTAACGTTTGCGATAACGGGAAGCTATATGGAATATCATAAAAATATGAGTATGGAACTTTACGGAACCTGCGATAGTCTGAAATTCCAAATGGCCAACCGCTGCTGGGGATATGCATCAGAACACCCTCTGAATAACGATTACACACTTTACGATTCTTGTGTCGGCAATGTAAGTACTCCCGAATTTAAGCCTACAGATTCCGATGATCGCTCTGCAGAAAGACATTCAGGCTCTTGCCAATTGTGCATCGATTTGGATAATGATGCGGATAAAGACTTTATTGTTGGTGATATTTCTTTCAAAAACCTCACAATGCTAACAAATAGTGGTTCATTAACGGATGCAAGTTTCACTGCTGTGGATACCGCTTTTCCTGCCAATAACGCGAGTACTTCCATGATCAATCTTTCTATTTTCCCATGCGCATACTATTTAGATGTAAATTATGACGGGCTGAAAGATTTGGTAGTGAGTCCGAATGCCCCCAATGTTTCTGAAAATTTCAACAGTGTGGTATACTATAAGAATATCGGAACAAACAGTTTTCCGGTTTTTCAATTCCAGCAGGCGAATTTACTGCAGGACAATATGATTGATGTTGGTGAAGGTGCATACCCCGTATTTTTTGATTACGACAATGATGGATTAAAAGATCTTTTTATTGGTAATTACGGCTATTATGCAGCTACAGGATTTTCAACTCAAATCGCACAGTTTAAAAATATCGGAACGACAACTGTTCCTAAATACGAATTAGTTACGCGTAATTATGCAGGATTAGGTTCATTGGGTATCGTAAATATGGTTCCTGCATTTGGTGATTTGGATGGCGATACAGATGCTGATATGATGATAGGGGGCTACGATGGCAAATTACATTATTTCGAAAATACCGCTCCGATCGGCAGCACAGCGAATTTTGTTTTAACAGCTGGCAATTTTAAAAACTCATTCAACAGGGTGATCGATGTAGGAGATTTTGCTGTACCGCAGATCGTTGATATGGATAATAATGGCACCAACGATTTAGTGATTGGCGCAAGAAATGGGAAACTTGCATACTACCGGCATAACGGCACTTCAGCTATTCCATTAATGGATTCTATTACTCACTTTTGGGGGAATGTGAAAGTAAATTTACCTGGATATTTTACCGGTTACAGCTATCCCTTCGTTTTCAAACAAGGTGGTGTCACCAATCTGCTGGTTGGAACCGAAAGTGGATTTATCAGAAGATACACCAATATTGACGGAAATTTAGGAGGCGTTTTCACGATGGCCGATTCTACGTTTCTTGATATTTTTCAAGGAAACAGAGTTGCACCGAATGGTGCTGATGTAAACAACGATGGTTTCATGGACCTGATTGTTGGAAACTATGAAGGCGGCGTATCTTTTTACAAAGGAGTTTCAACACTTACGACTTCCAATATCGATAATTCAATTCATTTTAATTTTGATCTTTTTCCAAATCCCGCAAATAGTAGTTTCAGCATCCGAATATTAAATGAAGAAAACAAAAATTATGTTTTGGAATTGTATAACATCATGGGCCAACTGATCAGTTCAGATAAAATAGAAAACAATTTTATTACACATAGTACGCAAAATATTTCTGAGGGTATTTATGTATGTAAAATTTCTGAAATAAGTACCTCAGGAGTCAAACAATCGGGTTCATTAACAAAAAGAATAATTGTTCAACATTAGATTTTTTACGGTTAAATTAAATTATATCACTATTATTGTCGCGTAAATGCAACAGCAATTAAAAAAACATCTTTCAATCTTTTTCCTTTTTCTGCTACTATTCCCTTTAGCAGAGAAGTCTATTCACGGATTAGAACATGAGAAAGATGTACATTGTACAGCTATAGAAAAGCATTTTCACGAACAAGAACATTCTTGTTCAATATGTGACTTCACCTTAATAGATTCAAATGTCTTCCCTGAAAAACAAGTTGCATTCTTAATAGCCATTCAAAATTTTTCGTTTCTACCATTTTCTCAAAAACTGAATATTCCGCATGAATATTCCAATTTACCTTCAAGAGGACCTCCAACAATTTAATTGATTTATTTTTTGACACAACATGCAAATCAGGCAAAGCCTGAATTTACATGCTATGCCATTTATCCATTCAATTAAAATATAAATAATGAAAAAGATACCAGTAACCGTATTGAGCGGTTTTTTAGGCGCAGGCAAAACGACTCTGCTAAATCACGTATTACATAACAAACAAAACTTGAAGGTTGCAGTTATTGTTAACGATATGAGCGAAGTAAACATTGATGCTCAATTAATCAAAAATGAAAACACGCTTTCACGAACCGAAGAAAAGTTAGTAGAAATGAGCAACGGATGCATCTGTTGCACCTTAAGAGAAGATTTAATCCTTGAAGTAGAAAAGCTTTCAAAAGAAAATAAATTTGATTATTTACTTATAGAGTCAACAGGAATATCAGAACCAATACCTGTCGCACAAACATTTAGTTTTATTGACGAAGAGAAAGGGATTGACTTATCCAATTTTTCAAGGCTAGATACAATGGTTACTGTTGTAGATGCATTGAATTTTTACACTGACTTCTCAACCAATGAAACGATTCTAGACAGAGAACTAAACAAAGATGACAACAATGATCATCGTGCAATTGTTAATTTACTTACCGACCAAATTGAATTTGCGAATGTAATTATATTAAACAAGGTTGATTTAATCTCAAGAGAGGAAGTTGAAACATTAAAAGCCGTTCTAAGAAAATTGAATTCTGATGCCAAAATAATCGAATCTCATTTTGGAAAAGTAGACCCATCAGAAATTTTAAATACACATTTATTTGATTTCAATAAAGCTTCTGAATCAGCAGGATGGATAAAGGAACTAAATAGTGAACACACTCCTGAAACAGAAGAATTTGGTATTTCGTCATTTGTATTTAGAGAAAAACGTCCATTTCATCCGAACCGATTTTGGAAATATGTTTCTGACAATTTTCCTACAACAATAATTAGAAGCAAAGGGTTGTTTTGGATCGCCTCTCGTCCTGACACAGCAATCAATTGGAGCCAAGCAGGGGGATCACTTCGAGCCGACCCGGCTGGTGTTTGGTGGTGCAGCATGTCCTTTCAAGAGCGTATTGCCTATTCAGCATTTTTGGAACACCAATCTTCCATTGAAGCTAAATGGGATAAACAATTTGGAGACAGAACAAATGAACTTGTATTTATTGGTCAGGAAATGAACATTGAAAAAATTAAAAAAGATTTAAATAAATGTTTATGTACACCGAAAGAAATAGAGGACTGGGAAGTTGGCAAATATTTCAAAGATAATTGGCCATTAATGGATTCAAAAACAATAATGGCATAAGGAATAATGTTAAAATTATTTACCCATACGATCTTCTGGTGTCTAATGATTTCAAGTAATCATTCGTGTAAAAACAACGATTTTGTGAAAACTAAAACTAATAAAAATGCTTTCGAAAACAAACTCACAAAAACGGAATGCAATCACTAGAATAACAGAACTGAATAAATAAGGAATACATATAAATGAAAAAAACAGCAATACTATTTCTAATTTTCTGGTGGAGTCAATCTTACACTTTAGCCCAGTGTAATTTCACCTTGAGTGGAAAAGTGATTGATCATCATGACAGACAACCGATCGAATTTGCAGAAATATTTATTAAAGAATTGGGAATTGGTGCATTAACGGATTCATTGGGAAACTATAGGATGTTAAATTTATGTGCAGGTACTTATACAATTCAATTCCATCATTTTGATTGCGATACAATTATCAAATCAGTTACAATAAATACTAATACTATTGAGAATTTTTACCCTGAGCATCACTTAGAATTATTAGGTTTAGTAAACATTGTCACAGACAGAGTACCAGAGAAAAACACCACATCAACCTATGAAATAAAAGAAAGAGAGTTGGATCAAACACGTGGACAATCTTTGGGTGATGCACTTAAAATAGTAACCGGGGTGAACACAATTCAAACCGGCTCCAACATCTCAAAGCCTGTGATACACGGTATGCATAGCAATAGAATCCTGATATTAAACAATGGGATTCGACAAGAAGGGCAACAGTGGGGCAGCGAACATGCACCAGAAATTGACCCTTTCATTGCGAATAAAATCACAATTGTGAAAGGAGCCAGTAGTGTTCGTTATGGATCAGATGCGATTGCAGGAGTAATTCTTGTAGAGCCAAACAAATTAAGAGATTCCGCAGGAATCAATGCGGAAATAAATTTAATAGGGATGAGTAATGGCAGGGCAGGAATTGCATCAGGAATAATTGAACAAAACTTCAAAAAACTTCCTGCGCTGAGTTGGCGTTTGCAAGGTACATTCAAAAAAAGCGGAAATATTCAAACTCCAAATTACTACTTAAACAATACCGGAGTTGAAGAATATAATTTTTCTGCGGCTACAGGATGGAAAAAGAAAAAATACGGATTAGAGTTCTTTTACAGCCAATTCAACACAACACTTGGTATTTTTTCTGGTTCTCACATTGGTAATGTAACAGATTTATATGCGGCAATTGCTCGCGATGAGCCTTTAGAGAAAGGAATGTTTTCATACGAAATTGACAGACCAAGTCAGCATATCGAACATGAACTAACCAAAATCAAATTCTATTTATTTACCGGAGATATTGGCAAAATCAATTTCACGTATGCTCGTCAATATAATTTGCGATATGAATACGACAAACACAAGCCTCGAAATGATTCTATTGCTGCATTAAATAAGCCGGAATTGTCTTTTGAAATCACAACACATTCAGGAGACATTATGTGGGAACATTTTAGCGTCAAAAAATTTACTGGAACGGTTGGAATCAGCGGAATGAAACAAGCAAACACCTACTCCGGAAGGTACTTCATCCCATACTATTGGAATTATTCAGCAGGAGCCTACTGGATTGAAAGGTATACAAAAAAGAATTTTATTCTTGAATTAGGAATCCGATATGATTACAGATGGCTTCAAATATTTAAATATGAAAAAAATATTTTAATTTCTCCAATTCATGAATATGAAAATCTTTCTGGAACCATTGGTGCAATTTATAAAGTAACTGACAAACTCTCCATTAATTTAACTGCAAGTAATGCTTGGCGATCTCCAGCAGTAAATGAGCTCTACTCAAATGGGATACACCATGGAGCGGCAACTTATGAAATTGGGGATTCACAATTAGAGAAAGAAACCGCATATAGTGTAAATGGGAATATAAAATACAATTCAGAAAAAATACATTTTGAAGTGGAAGTATATCACAACCTCATAGATAACTTCATTTACCTTCAACCTACAATTCCAGCTACTGTCACGATTCATGGCGCATTCCCAACATTTAAATACACACAGGTGAATGCATCCTTTACAGGAACCGATGCCCAAATAAACTATTTTATTCTCCCTAAATTATTAATTACTGGAAAAGCTTCGATTCTAAGAGCATACAACAAAACAATTGACGATTGGCTTATTCAAATGCCACCAGATAAATTTGTTGCTGAGTTAACTTACAACATAAAATCCTTTAATAAACTTAAGGAGAACTACCTAACAATTAATACTGAATACAACAATAAGCAATGGCGAGTTCCAGCAAATTCGGATTACCTAAATCCGCCTAAAGCATTTACCTTAATAAATCTCGAAGTTGGAAGCACTTTATATTTCAAAAAACAAGCCGTACAAGTTGGACTAAGTTGCAACAATCTATTGAATACTAGCTATCGAAATTACATGAATCGCTTTCGCTACTATTCAGATGAAATGGGCAGAAATATCACCTTACGCATAAAAATACCACTAAATCATTCGCCAAAAAAAGTAGAAAACAATTAATAAATAAACAATAACTAAAAATGAAAAAAATGAAAACACAAATTAAAAAAATCACATTTATTGCACTCATGACTGTTGCACTATTTTCTGGATGTAAAAAAGACAAAGACGAGGACGCTGTGCCTACACCACCACCTCCAACAAACGAAGAAGAGGTTATCACAACATTTACACTTTACTTTATCGACTCAGCCAACTCCCTCAATACAACGTCTGCAACATTTAGAGACCCGGATGGAGATGGTGGTAGCGCTTACACACAATTCGATACAATAAATTTAATGCCGAATAAAACATATTATGCACAAGTAGTCATCCTAAACGAAACAACATCGCCTGCAGATACTATTTCGAATGAAATATTAAATGAAGGGAACGACCACATGTTTTTTTATACCGTTTCAGGTGCTAATGCCAGTGTTGTAATTACTGATTTGGATACAAACACACCTACCCCACTTCCAATTGGTTTACAATCTAAATGGAGAACTGGCGCAACAAGCACTGGAACAAGTCAAATCATTTTAAAACATCAACCAGGCGTTAAGGACGGAACAATTACTCCCGGCACTACGGATATAGACTTAACGTTCCATACTAAAATTCAATAAAAGATTTCACTTTTTAATTAAAAATTTACTGAGTTTCTCCTTTAGAATTGAAAAAGTAAAACCAAAAAATCCTTGATTGCAAAATCAAGGATTTTTTTAATTTACTTTTTGATGATTTTCTTATTTATTACAACATCATTCGTTTGAATCTGAAAAATGTAAGCACCTGCACTCCACTCAATCATATCGACTTTCAGTTGACTTTCTTTCGTTTGAAAAGAATAAACGATTTCTCCTAAAAATTAACACTAAAAGTTCGAAAAAGTCGTATATTTGAACAAAAATAACCATATAATTAGGTTTGGAAGACCTCATAAAATTCTTTTTTTTTAATAGCGTATTCATAAGGATCAAACATTTACAGATGAAGTCGATCATTGCATTACTTTTAGCTTCTGTTTTCATTTTCCAGTCAGCCGGGAAGCTTATTGTTATTGCAAACTACTCCATCAACAAAGAATACATTTCCAAAAACTTTTGCGAAAATAAAGCGAAACCGAAGTTACACTGCAATGGTAAATGTCACCTAAAAAAAGAATTACAAAAAGAAGACAAAAAAGAAAATACGCCATCCAATAATGTCAAAGAAAAGCAAGAAATTCAGTACTATTCTGAAACAAATTCGCTAACAATTTGTTTTTTCACAAAGGAGGAAACAAAATGGAACATTTATCACATAAATTCAGATTACAACAAACATCTTTTTTCTGTTTTCCATCCTCCACAAGCATAATTCAATTTTATTTATATACACTTATTGCGAATCAATCGGTTGATTGAACAATTGTATGCATTTTATTATACTAAAAAACGAATTTTAAAATATAACAATATGAAAACATTAAAATATAGCCTTTTATTATTTATTTCTGCGTCATTAATTTTTACATCATGTAAAAAAGATCCAGACGAAGAAATAACACCAACGCCTTCAAATCCTGGAGCGACAACAGGTTCCTTAGCAATCCATTTTGAGAATATGGCCGGTGATAGTTCATTTGTATTTAATACAGAGTCATACGTTACAGCGAACAATGATACCTTTACCGTATCGATGTTAAAATACTACATCAGCAATATTGTATTAACAAAAAGTGGTGGTGGAACATATGTAGAAGCAGAAAGCTACCATTTAATTGACGCATCTGACCTGGCAACAGGTGACTTCACGCTACTGAATGTACCTTTCGGAGATTACACTGCTGTATCATTTATGATTGGTGTAGACAGCCTCCGCAACGTATCCGGAGCACAAACAGGAGCATTGGATCCTGCAAATGGAATGTTTTGGAGCTGGAGTACAGGTTATATTCAGGCGAAATTAGAGGGGCATTCACCACAATCTACTGCCGGGGGCAATCAAATAATCTATCATGTAGGAGGTTACAAAGGAATATACAATCCTCTTAAAACGGTTTCTCCTTCATTCGGAACTGAAGTTGCATCCGTTTCATCAACGGTAACACCTGAAATCCACATCAAAGCGAATGTATTGGAATGGTTTACAAGCCCTGTAAACATAAGCATTGCTTCAACAAGCTTCAACATGACTGTCAACCAAACCAGTTTGGATATGTCGGACAACTATGCTGATATGTTTACTGTTGAACACATTCATAACTAATCAACAATGTTAATTAAAAATGCTATAAAATATCTTGTAGTCGCTGCAACGTTCATCGTTGCAGCGAGTGCTTGCGAAGTTGATCCTCCAATAAAAAAGGAACTTCCCGCTAATGACATCCGGATGATTATTCCAGAAGGCTGGCCATATCCAGAATACGATTTTACCGGGAATACCTTAACAAAAGAAGGTTTTATTTTAGGCAGAAAACTATTTTATGACCCACAACTTTCTCGCGACAATTCAATTTCATGCGGAAGTTGTCATCAGCAATTTGCAGCTTTTTCCCATTTAGATCATAATGTTAGCCATGGAATTGATAATTTGTTGGGTGTAAGAAATGCACCCGGATTATTTAACTTAAACTGGAATACATCTTTTATGTGGGATGGAGGAATCAATCACATTGAAGTTCAACCGATAGGACCAATTACCAATCCGGTAGAAATGGACGAATCAATAGCGAATATGGTGACTAAAATTCAAAACGATGCCAGTTATACAAGCTTATTTATTGATGCATTCGGAACAGAAACAGTTACAAGTCAGTTGATACTTAAAGCAATTGCGCAATTCCAGGGAATGTTAGTATCATACAATTCAAAATATGACTTGTATTCAAGAGGTCAGGCTAGTTTGACTTCCAGCGAACAGAACGGATTGAATTTATTTATTGCAAAATGCAATACTTGTCATACCGCACCGCTATTCACAAATTATGAATTCATGAACAATGGACTTGATACCATTTTTACTGATGCTGGAAGAGCAACGATAACGTCATTAGCTGCTGACTCGGGTACCTTTAAAGTTCCGACATTACGAAACGTTGCACTTACAAGACCTTACATGCATGATGGAAGATTTACAAGCCTGGATGCTGTTTTAGATCATTATGTAAGTGGTGTAAAAAATTCAAGCACTTTAAGTTCACAAGTTGCTGGCGGAATTCCATTAACAACAACTGAAAAAGCAGATATAATAGCATTTTTAAAAACACTAACCGACAATACTTTTAAAAACGATGAAAGGTTTAATGATCCTTTTGCACCTTAAAAACAATATATGAAATCAACTATAACACTCATTTGTGTTATAATTACCACTACTTTATTTTCTTGTGATTTTTGCGGTTGTTTTATGGGTATCACGCCATATGACAACCAGAGCAATGTTTCTGTTTTATACCGTTATAAAATGTATAACGGTTATACGAATTCAGGACAACATCACAATTTGTTTCAACGCTCGTTTACTTCAAATACGAACAACACGGCCTTAACAAATTCAAATGGTAATTATTACACATCAAAACACGGTAGCTCAGGAACAACAGCTATATCAGCAAAAGCCCCTCGCCTACAAAGCGATTTTGAATTATATACAACAGCTGAAGTACGTGGCAAATTTTTCATTCACCAAAGATTCGAATTAAATGCGATCATTCCATTTGTAATGAATAGCAACAGTATGAATGAAAAAAAAGAAAAAATTGCCGGAATTGGTGACCTAACATTTTTTACAGCCTTTCATGTTGTCAATAAAACGATGACCGAAAAGTTTCAACATCGCCTGATCTTTGGTGCAGGATTTAAATTACCCGTAGGAGATTATTATGCAAAAAACAATGAAGGTGAACGAATAGATTTCTTGATGCAACCCGGAACCGGAAGTATTGATTATATGGTATATGGGAATTATGTTATTGGATATAAAAAACTTGGACTTAGTTTCAATTCCACGTATAAGTTCAATGGAGACAATTACTACCACGAAAGAATTGGAAACAGCACAACCAACTATATCAACATTTTTTATAAATTCCGACAGGAAAAAGACTTGAAAATTTTTCCCTCAATACAAGGATATTATGAATACTCGAAAGGGGTATTCATAAATAACCTCCTTCAGGAATCCACAGAAATGAATATTGCAACAGGAGGATTAGGATTGGACATTTTTTACAAGCAACTGCTGATCAACACCTCTTTTCATATTCCTTTTTACGAAAAAACATTTGAATATAATCCTGCGCTAGCCGGAAAATTCATGGTAGGATTAACCTACAATTTTAATCAAAAGAAATATCTTTTTAAATCCAGAACAAATGCTTAACTTTATAGTAAATAACAAAAAAATGAAAAACAAAATTAAATATTCAGCATTTTTCCTGTTCACCGCAGCTATTATATTAACGATCGGTGCTTGCTCAAAAGAAGGCAAGGGCGGAAAATCCAGTGTGAACGGAAATGTAAAACATCATTCAAAACTTATCCCGAATGCAATTGTATACATTAAATATGGCGCTACCGAATTTCCGGGAACAGACGTATCCCTTTATGACGATCAAATTACATCTGATACAAACGCACACTTTGAATTCAGAGATCTTGAAAAAGGTGATTACTATTTATACGGTGTAGGATTCGACAATGCACTTATGGAAGCCGTAAAAGGGGGTGTTAGTGTGAGTCTGAAATACGACAAATCTACATCTACTGATGTACCTGTAACAGAATAAGCACCAATTGCTTTATAACAACAAAGCCCGTAATTCAATTTGGATTACGGGTTTTATTGTTATAAATTTGAATGAGATTTATTCTAATATGTATCAAAAAAAAAGCATCCTGCTATTAACACTTCTCACAATTTTCGTTGTGAGCTTTTTTACCACTTGCACAAACGAGAAGGGAACTCCTGACTATAACCAATTTCCTGAAGAGATTGGAAAGATCATTTTCACAAAATGTGCTACACCCGGATGCCACAATGATAAAAGCAAAGGTGGAGCAGGTGGCTTATCCCTTGAAAGTTGGGACAAACTATTTGAAGGCGGAACTGGAAGCGCATGCGCCATACCTTTTCGCCACGACTATAGCACGTTATTTTCATATATAAACACATACCCTGATCTTGGCGTAACACTTTCGCCCACTATGCCTTATAACGAAACAAAATTAACCCGTGAAGAAGTTCTGCTTTTCAAAAACTGGATCAATGCAGGTGCTCCAAG
>JBILYL010000274.1:0-3927 GCA_044377775.1 Bacteroidia bacterium | reverse complement strand
TAGAATTTAACTGAGAAATAAATTCGGTAACATAGGATTGATTATTAGAAGGAAGAACAACAATATTCACTTTAGAAGCACTTAACATACTTTGCATATTACCAAGTCCGTATGCGATTTTAACAGAATCGGAGGGCAACATACCGGCCTTTAACAAATCAGCATTTGCAGTATTTCTAAATGCATTAAAAAAGGATACCTCCTTTACATTTGAATTATTTATAAGAATAATATTTTGAGTTTTAAAAGTATCCACAACAAAATGTGCCATTTGCTCAACGTGCAATGTTATAGAAGGTGACACTTTTGAAACATACGGATTATTAAATAAAATTTTATTTACTTGAGTAAAAGGCGAGACGATAGCAATTTCATGCTCTTTCGCGAAATTAGCGATTGGCATAAAACTGGAACCATAAAGCGGTCCGATCATCAAATCCATAGAAGCCAATTCCGGTTTTTTAAGGATCGCAGACATGCTTAGGGAATCTTTTTCATCAACATCATAAAAAAATATTTTTGCATACAGATTTTGCTTTTTTAATGAGTCGATCGCCAGGATGGCACCTTCATAAAACTGAAGTGCGACATTTGTTTTAGTTGAAAACTGCGCATCGCCTTTGATTATTTTTTCAACCTCAATCGCATTTGCTTCATCAGCATGAAAAGGCAGGAAGAAAGCGATATTATATTCCTCTTTTTTCTCCCCTTTATAGTTCGTATACCCTAATGAGTTGCGATCAGCTGCTTCAGTATTTTTAACAACATTTTCCTGATTTGAATTCGCAAGAGCAACATTAACCGGTGTCCCTTTTTGAACAGTTATTACAGAATCAGTTTTCGTTTTTAATGAAGGTATTTTAATGAATTGATTTACTTTCAATCCATCTTTTAATTCAGGGTTTAGAACTTTTAGTTTTTCTTGAGAAACACCATACTGTTTTGTAATAGAATATAGTGTTTGTCCCTTTTCAACTTTATGTAAAATAAAATTAGCCGTATCATTTGCAGAGAGTTCAGTAGGATTTTTTTTATTGATCTGAATCTTCAATACCTGTCCGGGTTTAATTCCATCGATTGCTTCAGGATTATCAATAACAATATCATTCACATCGCGTTTATAAAATTTGGCGATCGCAAAAAGTGTTTGCCCTTTTTCAACGGTATGTAAATAATATTTCAGCCCGTTGATAGTAGCGGAGCTTCTTGTTTTATGAATATCTGTAGATTCTTTTTCCTGCGCAGTTGCAGAATAGTTCAACAGAAGACAAAAAACAAAAGACAGGCAGAAGGTTTTGATACTATTTATTTTTACAGTTTTCAAATTTCAATTTTAGTTTTACTCCCACTCGATTGTTGCAGGTGGTTTGGAGCTAATATCATAAACTACGCGATTAATTCCTTTTACTTTATTAATGATCTCATTCGAAACTTTTCCTAAAAATTCGTATGGTAAATGACACCAATCAGCCGTCATACCATCTGTACTGGTAACGGCACGAAGTGCGACTGCATTTTCGTAAGTTCTTTCGTCACCCATTACACCAACAGACTGAACCGGTAGAAAGATCGCACCAGCCTGCCAAACATCTTTATACAAACCAGATGTTTTGAGGTTATCAATAAAGATATGGTCCACTTCCTGCAAAATCCGTACCTTTTCTAAAGTGATATCACCAAGAATCCTAATCGCCAATCCCGGGCCCGGGAAAGGATGACGGTTTAAGATTGCATCATCAATCTCCAATGTTTTTCCTACTCTGCGAACTTCATCTTTAAAAAGCGTATTTAAAGGTTCAACCACTTTCAATTTCATAAAATCAGGCAAACCTCCTACATTGTGGTGTGATTTAATTGTTGCAGAGGGACCTTTCACGGAAATCGACTCGATTACATCGGGATAGATAGTACCTTGCGCCAGCCATTTTACATCTTCAATACGTTTTGATTCATCATCAAACACATCAATAAAGACTTTACCGATTGCTTTCCGTTTTAACTCCGGATCAGTAACACCGGCAAGTGCATCATAAAAACGATCTTTAGCATTCACGCCTTTTACATTCAAGCCCATATGCTTATAGGAATCCAATACGCTTTCAAATTCATTTTTACGCAATAGACCATTGTCAACAAAAATGCAATACAAATTTTTGCCAATAGCCTTGTGAAGAAGAACCGCAGCAACGCTGGAATCGACACCACCACTTAAACCTAGCACCACTTTATCGTCTCCGATCTTTTGTTTCAATTCTGAAACGGTAGTTTCCACGAACGAATCCGGTGTCCAGTCTTGTTTACAAGAGCAGATCTCTACCACAAAATTTTTCAGTAACAAAGCCCCTTCAGAAGAATGATATACTTCCGGATGAAATTGAATCCCGAAAGTTTGTTCACCTTTCACTTGGTATCCGGCAAATTTCACATCTTTAGTACTCGAAATGATCTCGTAATTATCCGGAATTCGGGTAATTGTATCTGCATGACTCATCCAAACCTGAGAGTTGTTGCTGACACCTTTAAACAATTGATTGTCTTCTTTTACAAATGACAAATTTGCCCGTCCGTATTCACGGTGTTCAGAAGCCTGAACCTCACCACCAAATTGGTGTGCCATCAACTGCGCTCCGTAACACACTCCCAACAAAGGAAGTTTCTGTTTAAAACTTTCCAATGAAGGATTGGGCGCATCTTTCGCACGCACAGAGAATGGGCTTCCCGAAAGAATCACTCCTTTTATATTTTTTGAAATATCTGGAATCTTGTTGTAGGGATGGATCTCACAATAAACGTTCAACTCACGCACTCTGCGTGCAATCAGCTGTGTATATTGAGAACCAAAATCGAGGATTAGTATCGTTTCTTGCATGGGCGCAAAGATACAAAAGGGCATCTATTAAAGGCAGAAAATCTTAATAATTTGTAGATAATTATTCACCATTATGTGGGGGATGGTGATGGGATGTAATCTATCTAATTTTGAATTAATATATTGTGTAATTAACATTTTTATAAAATTAACTTCATACCGAAGAGTAATAAATTCCTTATTTTTGTACTAAATAAAATAATCCTGGTGAATAACCTAAAGGAATTGTAAGAATACCTACAAGCGTCCTAAACCACTGATAATTAAAAAAAATTATTATTGTAATTTTCTGAAGTTGAATACCATTGAAGAGTTTCCTTTTAAACAAGGCACTTCTGAAACCGGCTTCCCTAAACATTTCAGACATGAAGCTACTAACAAACTCCAAAAAAAATGTACAAAAAGTACTGATAGCATTAATTTTTGTAACTCTTAGTTTTAACAGTTCTGCCCAATTATTTCAATGGAACACATTTGGAAATACTGGAACAGAAACTACAGAACCAAGTGTTCTTAACGATGCGAATATTTCAGCAACAAATTTAACTCAAGGTACAATTACTGCTGCTGGTAATACTAATCGATTTGGAGGTTCTAACTGGTTTAATACAGGAAATACTGTAGGAGGGAATACACTTACCGAAGCAATTGCAGGAAATGATTATATACAGTTTATCATTACACCAAATGCAGGATTTAGTTTTACTCCAACCTCTTTTGTTTTCCTATGGGAAAAATCCGGAACCGGACCGAAAAATGTGGCTTTAAGATCTTCTGCTGATGCTTTTGCATCGGATTTAGGAGCGCTTACGCCAGTAGCAGCAATAGGCTCAAATACAATAACAATTACTGGTTTAACAGCCTTAACAACAGCAACAACCTTTCGATTATATGGTTATGGAGCTAGTGCAACAGGAGGAACAGGAGGTTTTGATGTTGGCTCAAATGTTGTAAATGTTCAACTTAATGGAACTACTGCTGCTATTGGGCCATTATTAAGCGTTTCAACTTCCAGCTTAACTGGATTTACTTATGTTCTAGGTTCCGGTCCGTCAACT
>JBILYL010000273.1:0-3931 GCA_044377775.1 Bacteroidia bacterium | reverse complement strand
CGTTCGCAACGAGATCATTATTCCCGATAAGTTTGAACAAATGGATGCGAATAACCACATATTAAATACGTGGCTGAATATTCAATTCACAAGGCTTTTCGGTGTCAGCGAATTTGTATTGCGGACTCCTTCTTTGTTCGCGCACCTATTCTTTCTGTTCTTTTCATACAAACTTGTTCGCGGTTTTCAAACCCGCTGGTTGATAATTACTTCATTTTTGATTCTTAACCTAAACCCGTATGTTCTCGACTTTTTTTCTTTGTCGCGCGGATACGCAATGTCTTTGGGCTTAATGATGGGGAGCATTTATTTTTTATATGCATTTATAAAGTATGGATATAAAACGAAACACGCTTTAGCATCATGCATCTTCGGGGCATTAGCAACAACAGCAAATTTTGTTGTATTGAATTATTTTATTGTTTCCTATGGATTGATTTTTCTGATGACCGGACACCAGTTGCTACAGGGTGATAAAACGGTAACACAAAAAACGGTTCAGCTCTTTGCCAAAATGATTCTTCCAACGATGATTGTTTTTATATCGTTGTTTCTCTTGCTTCCTATTGCTCTAAAATTAAAAGAAGCCGGAGCATTGTTTTATGGCGGGAATAATGGGTTTTGGACCGACACGTTTTGTACGATCACCGACAGGAGTTTTTATGAACTCGGCTACAACTATTGGTTTCAAAGATTTGCAAAAGGTTTTGTGATTTTAATTGCACTAGCCGGAAGCGCATTTGTTGGTTGGAAACACGCGACAAAAAAAACAAACGAGCACAATTTGTTTTTGGGAGCACTGCTGCTACTACTTGGACTGTGCTCTCTTTCAACAATTGTACAACATTATCTTTTCGAAACCCTTTATCTGCTGGACCGGACAGCCATGTTTCTTGTTGTATTGTTTAATTTGACTTTGGTGTTTTTTATCAATGAGCTCTATAAAGAAAATAAAAAGAGCGCGATTTTTTCTTACGTTTCATGTCTTTTTCTTGTTTATCATTTTGTCATGTCATTCAACTTTAACTACGTTTTAGAGTGGAAATCGAATGCGGATGTAAAAGAAATGCTCACCGATCTTGAAAAAATAAAATTCATACCAAAGCAGAAAAAGAGTATCAACATTTGCGCTCCACTTTCCTTTGTTCAGAGCATAAATTATTACCGTGCGGTAAACAACTTAACCTGGATCAATACGGTAGAGCGATCGGCAGACATCAATTTGCTATCTGATTATTTATATATAGAGCCGGAACAATATGTCGGAAAGAATCTGGATTCGCTTGAAATCATAAACATGTACCCTTTGACAAAGAACATATTAGCGAAACCGAAATCTCCTCCGAATTATTCGCGTGTCCGCTTTTCTGAAAAACTGAATTTTGAAAACACCGCGGGAGAAACATATGTGATAGATGAAAATGTGGAGTATGCCCAAGGATTTAATTATACTGTAAACGACAGCATAACGCCCGACAGCAATGGAGAGATTGTTTTCTCGGCTGAAATAATGGCAGAAAGCATTTTAAAAAGCAATCTGTTTGTGATTATTTCCTTTGAAAATGCGAAGGGTCTCTATGAATGGAAAAGAGCATTTATTAAAGACTATATTGTAAAAAAGAACGAATGGGCAGAGGCCCGCTTTTCTGTTCCTGTTCCCAAAGAATGTGTGTCCGGTGACCAGTTAAAGTGTTATATTTGGAATCCAAACAAACACAAATTGTTTGTAAAAGAGATGGAATTAAAATGGTTATCGAAACCATAATTTTAAAAAATGAAAATGGCAGCACCAGTAAAAACATTATCAATCGTTATTCCTGCATACAATGAAGCAGCAACGATACATTTTATTTTAAACAAGGTTTTAGCGGTTAAGCTTATCAACGACATTCAGAAGGAGATCATTATTGTGAATGACTGTTCGAAAGATAAAACGCAGGAAGTAATTGAGGCATATATTCAGAATAATAAAGAGCACAATATCCGTCTTTTTAATCAGGAATATAACCAGGGAAAAGGTGCTGCATTGCACAAGGGGATTTCACTTGCAACAGGCGAGTGTTTAATTATTCAAGATGCGGATCTGGAATACGACCCCGAAGAATATAATATTCTTTTAAAACCAATCATTAACGATTTTGCCGATGTAGTATTCGGCTCCCGTTTTATGGGCGGAAAGCCACATAGAATTTTGTTCTTTTGGCATTCTATCGGAAATAAATTCCTCACGTCTTTATCCAACATGTTTACCAATTTGAATTTAACAGATATGGAAACCTGTTATAAGTTATTCAGAACAGACATTGTTCAGAACATTAAACTAAAAGAAAAACGGTTTGGCTTTGAACCGGAAGTGACCGCAAAAATTTCAAAGGTTCCAAAGATTAGAATATACGAGGTCGGCATATCTTATTATGGCCGTACTTATGAAGAAGGGAAAAAAATTGGCTGGAAAGATGCATTCAGAGCGATGTGGTGCATTTTAAAGTACAATGTTTTTTCCTAAATTTAGATCCTACCTTTTCTCAAACGCTTGGATATGAATGTCGTCAATGAAAAGCTTTTGTTTCCCTCGGAACCATACATAAGCCTTCATTTCATCCTCGTCCGAAAAAGTTGAGGGTGTCAGATAGTCAACAGTAAGCCGGTTCCACTTATTTAATTCGTATGGATAATCTTCTAAGTGATATCCAACATATTGATATGGCTTGTCTCGGTGTGAGAAATGAATGACAACGTCCGCTCCGTTTTCTTTGATATCATAAACGGGATAATACCAAACAGTAAAACGAATCCAGGCATGGTCATTTTTTGTAATAACGGAATATGGAATAATGAGTCCAGGAGTAAAGGCGGATTCCGGTGTGCAAAGAAAAGCGTGGGCTCCACTTCGGTGAATTGCTGTATCTAATTGCCCCGGTTCAATATATCCTGTATTCAACGAATCAAAATCAAAAAAACCAATTGTCCGGCCCTTATATGAACCATCCGTATTATCAAATTTTTGATTCGGATCGAATTCGCGTTGTACCCCTAGCAGTGCATTGTCTTCTGCCGAAAGAGGACTTGTTTTTAAAAAGATTCGAGAATAAAAAGCTTTTGTGACCCCGTCACCCGGTAGTATCCAATGTACTAGTTGCCATGTCTGAAATAAGTTAAGAGCAATTGCCAAAACAAAGGTGGTTCCGAAAACGAATTTTACAATAACATTTTTGTTTGTAAGAAACTGAACAAATGCTCCGAGTGGTATAGCGAGTAGGGCATACGACTGTACCATAAAGCGCTGTCCGAAACTGCCTGCATTCCACCAAACAGGAACGTGGGAGATCAAAAAGATGTTGAGGACGATAAATGCATAAACAGCAAATTGTGATTCCTTTAATTTGTTTTTGTGCAACAAGAAAAATCCAACAAAGGCAAAAACAATCATGGGTGTATAAACAAACCAGCCTTTTCGGAAACTGAATAAAATATTCATCAAGTGGGACTCGTGAATATCAAACGATTGCTGGTTCCAATAACTATTATAGATCCAGGAGCCCGTTAATGTTTTCCAGTAGATCATTTGAGGAAGTCCGATCAGAACAACGCAGCAACAAAGGACAATAGCCTGTTTCCAATTCGTCTTTATTAAACGGATCTTATCAAGCAATGTTTTTTTATTATAGACATTCCACAGCAAAGGAATCAGCACACAGATTATTTCTGTTGGACGGGATAAGGTTAAAAAACCAATTGCCAGGCCCATCATCAAGGCAAATTTCATGCGCTGTTCGGTATGCCACTTGATCGTATAATAAATTAATAAGGAGTAAATGGCGAAAAGGATTGCGTGGGGACCAAGGTTATAGTCGACAGCTTCGCGGAAATAATTGGTGCCTAAAAGCAGAAGAATTAATGAAATGGCGCTTACTCTTTCTGTAAAAAAGTG
>JBILYL010000271.1:0-3932 GCA_044377775.1 Bacteroidia bacterium | reverse complement strand
CAAGTATGGTAATATTATTTTTTTTTAGTGTGAACGGCTTTGCAGAAAAGGAAAAGCTCTTACTTGATTCCCTTGCGCTCTCTCCAAATCTGGTTGAATGATTTATTGGTTACCTGTGGTAATTCTCTGCGCTCTCCCCATTGTTTTTTGAAAAACTGCTTGATCATAAAGTTTTTTAATTTCGCGCCTCCCTTATCCATTTTACTTCTTTTCAACATCGCTTTTTTCCAGAAATGCCACACCCAATTTTCTGTTTTTGTAGACATCTTCTGATCAACCGTTTGTTTTCTGTTAATCAATAAAAGTTTATGAATATCTATTTTAACGGGGCACACTTCGGTACATTTTCCACACAATGTAGAAGCAAAACTCAAGTGCTTGAACTCCTCCATTCCTTTAAAATGTGGCGTTATAATGGAGCCGATCGGGCCGCTATAGGTTGTTCCGTATGCGTGGCCTCCAACCGTTTGATAAACCGGACAAGCATTCAAGCACGCTCCGCAACGGATGCAGGAAAGCGCCCTTCTTTGTTCGGTTTCAGCCAATAAATTTGTGCGTCCGTTATCTAAAAGGATCACATACATTTCATCCGGACCGTCTGTTTCTCCTTGTTGTTTCGGACCCGTATAAATTGTGTTGTAAACCGTTAACCCTTGACCCGTTCCGTAGGTTGACAACAGGGGCCAAAAAAGATCAAGATCCACAATAGAAGGGATGATTTTTTCTATGCCTACAATAGCGATTTGAATCTTTGGAAAGGCGCTTGACATCAAGCCGTTGCCTTCGTTTTCGGTAACAGCAATTGCGCCAACATCTGCTATTAAAAAGTTTCCTCCGCTTACGCCAACTTCCGCTTTACTATATTTTAAGCGTAGTTCCTGACGCACAAAGTTGGTTATTTGTTCGGGTGACCAGTCGAGCGGTGTTTGTTTTTTCTCGTTGAATGTTTTTGCAACCTCTTCTTTTGAAAGGTGCATTGCTGGCGTTACAATGTGGTATGGCGGCTCTTTTCGGAGCTGCACAATGTATTCACCAAGATCTGTTTCAATGCTCTCTATTCCTTCCGCTTCCAACCCTTCGTTAAAGTGTATTTCTTCCGTTGCCATCGACTTCGCCTTCACAACCGTTTTTGCCTTGGCTTTTTTCATGATCTGAAGCGCCTCTTTAACCGCCTCTTCTGAATCTACTGCCCAGATCACTTTTCCGCCACGCCTTAAAAAGTTTGCTTCAAATTCGATTAAGTATTTATCAAGGTTTTCAATCGCCTTTTGTTTTGTGGCAGCCGCCCTGGTTTTCGCCAATTCTAAATTGCCGAATTGCTGTTTTCCTTCCACCACCTTTTTATCATACTGCGAAATGTTATACAGCAATGTTTTTCTGTGTTCCAGATCGAATGATTTTTTTTCCGATGCGTCTAAAAATAATTCTAATGACTTTGACATGCTTTTTATTTTTTTTTGTTCTGCCGGTATTAAACGCCTGCTGAGATCTACTTTTTGTTGGAGTCTATAATTATTCGGTCTTTTCTATTCGCCAATTCCCATGCGGTGAAAAACACCAAACGGGTGATTTTCTCCATCTTTTCGAAATTAATTTTTTCTACTTCGTCTGTTTCTTTGTGGTAATCCGCGTGAACACCATTAAAATAAAAGATCACCGGAATTCCTTTTTTAACAAAATTGTAATGATCCGAACGATAATAAAAACGGTTCTTGTCTTTTTCATCGTTAAACGTATAATCCAATTCTATATTTGTATAGGTTTTATTTGCTTGTTCGCTTATTGAATGAAGCTCGGAGCTCAGCTTGTCTGAACCAATTAAATATACATAATTCGTGTTGTCTGCATGTTTTTCGTCCAGCCTTCCGATCATATCTATATTGAGATCACACACCGTTTTCAATAATGGAAAAACTGGATTCTCTGTATAATAAGCTGATCCCAGCAAACCTTTTTCTTCACCGGAAACAGTCATAAACAAGATGCTCCTGCGGGGTCCTTTTCCCTCTTTTTTTGCTTTAGCAAATGCTTGCGCAAGATTAATCACAGCAACCGTTCCAGAGCCGTCATCATCTGCACCATTATAAACAACGCCACCATCTATTCCTAAATGATCGTAATGTGCCGTAAGCACGATCAGCTCATCTTTAAGATCCGTTCCCTCAATATAGCCCAACACATTTTCTGATTCTATTTTTTGAACGTTATTTTTAATATCAATTAAGATTGTGCTCTTTGCGTTTATGTTCAATGGTTTCGCGCTCTTTGAAATTTTTTCTGTAATTTGTTTTGTGTTTTGCTTTCTCAAAATTGCATCTGCAACTTCTTTCGAAATATAAATTACAGGCATTTCTTTTTGAAACAGGTCTAGTTTCAGTGATGGTGATTCCAGACGGTGTTTATTGTCTGCAATTGCTTTTTCTATGTCATCAACAACAACTAAAAGTGCCTTTGCACCCGAGTCCCGAGCCTTCTCTATTTTTGTTTTATAATAGGTTGTCCAGATCGATGGCGATTTGCTTCTGGTAATGAATGATTTTCCATCAACACCATAGGGTTCCCCGGGAAGAATCATTATTACTTTGTTTTTCACATCCACTCCTTTATAATCGCTATACGTTTCCTCTTCAATCCCAAAGCCTAAAAACAAAACACTTGCAGCCGCTATGGTTTGTTCTCCTATTCCGGGAAAATTATAGTAATCTTTATTCCCGGTATATTTTTTATCGTTAATGATCAGTTCTGCGGGTACCGGCAAAATCATCTTGAGAGGATAGGTTTGGTAGTATAACGTATCTTTATAAGGAGGAATACCAAAACTGCGGAATTGATTCTTGATATATTCTGCCGCCATTTTTTGACCCTTTTTTCCTGTTTCTCTTCCCTCATATTCATCCGAAGCCAATACATGAAGGTTTTTGCTCATTTCTGTAGCGGAAATTATTTTAGAGAATCGGATTGCCGATGTATCTTGTTGTGCAAAAATAACAAGAGGAAAAAGCAATGTAATAAAGGTTATTTTAATCATGGTTTTTATTGAGCAGCAGGTTTTAAGGACGATTTCGGTCTTTTTTTATTTGTTTTTCGTTAGCAGCCTTCGGTTATTTTTGCTACCCTATCGGTGTGTCTGCCTCCTTCAAATGCTGTAGAATAAAACGCATCAATGCACTTTTTTGCTTCTTCTTCAGAAACGTAGCGGGCCGGCAAGGTTAATATGTTTGCATCGTTGTGTAATCTGGCAAGTGTAGCAATTTCAGCATTCCAGCAAAGTGCGGAGCGGATTCCTTTGTGTTTGTTTGCGGTCATGTTGATTCCATTTCCGCTTCCACACATTAATAAGCCAAAATCAAAATCATTGTTTTCAACCCCATTTGCAACCGGGTGCGCAAAATCAGGATAGTCTGCGCGCTCTTCGGAATAACATCCAAAATCTTTTATTTCAAATCCTTTTGATATTAAATAAGGCTTTAGTTTTTCTTTTAATTCAAATGCTGCGTGATCACAACCAATCGCTATTTTTATCATTTTACTTTATTTTAATATTATTAGACAGTTAATCTTTTTGATTTGTGCTTGTTTTTGATTTTTCGCATCGTAATTAACAGCTTTTTGGGCTTATTAACACGCTTGTAAAGTTGAAAAATAATGTGCTGATAACTAGCCTTATAGTTTTTAACTTATCAACACGCTTTCTGTTGATAACAAAAGACTTTGTTATAAATGTGTAGAACATTTTTCTTGCATTGTTAAAATAGATTATCGCTTGTATTAATTTTTGGATAAACAATCATTTTAACTTGCCAACTTAACACGATTAATCAACAATTTCGTAACATAAATTAACGTATTTTTGCAGAGAAGTTATTAGGTAATAAGTATACTAACAACCTGTTGATAAAGTAAAACAATTCTATTAATCAGACTGTTATATT
>JBILYL010000272.1:0-3932 GCA_044377775.1 Bacteroidia bacterium | reverse complement strand
TTTTTGCCATACCGCAGGATAAAAAAGGTAATTATTGGTTTGCTACAAACAGTGGGATATGCAAATACAACGGGAATGAAATCATCAACTTCCTCAATCAAAAGAACATTTCAGGAAAAGAATTTTATTCATTACTTATTGATTCAGAAGGGAACATATTCTTTGCAGGTGAAATAGGGGATGGATTTATAAAATATTCGAATGGGAAATTTGAAAAAACACCATTCCCAGAACAATTTCCTAAAAAGAGTCGAATCTTCAGCATGATGGAAGATAAGCAAGGAAGCATCTGGTTTACTACAGACAATGATGGAATTATAAAATATGATAAAAAAGATTTTTATAGTTACAGCGAAAAAAACGGACTTTCTTCCAATCAAGTCTA
Organism: Bacteroidia bacterium; assembly: GCA_044377775.1. Classification (GTDB taxonomy): domain Bacteria; phylum Bacteroidota; class Bacteroidia; order 2-12-FULL-35-15; family 2-12-FULL-35-15; genus 2-12-FULL-35-15. The sequence goes on along the minus strand of JBILYL010000272.1, from coordinate 3,547 downwards.
TGCAATTAAAGACGACTACGAAGGCAACATTTGGATTGGAACAACCAATGGAGGAGCAGATAAGTTAAACAATGAATCGTTTGCAGCTTTAACTGAAAAAGATGGCCTATCTGCTAATAAAATAGCCAGCGTATACAAAAACAAGGATGCTCTTTTTGTTGGAACACAAGGCACAGGATTGAATATTTTCACAAAGGGGATTTACAGCTTTAAACAGGAAATAAAAGAATTAAAAAATGAAAAAATATTTTCAATTGCCGAAAATAAAAAAAATGAAATATGGATAGGTACAGAAAAATCCGGGATTTATGTTTTGGGAAAGAAAGAAAATAATTATTCTATAAAAAAACATATACCAATACTTCTTAATAAATCATTAGGGCTCGTTGATAAAATAATTTTCGATAAAAATGGTAACACTTGGATTTCTACCTATGGTAATGGTGCATTTTTAATTACTATTTCAGGAGAAATTAGAAACTATTCAACAGAAACAGGTTTCCCTTCTGATAATTTATTAACGATATATGAGGACAAAAGGGGAAACATTTGGTTCGGATCAATTGATGTTGGAGCTATAAAATATGATGGAAAGAAGTTCTTTCTCATCAATGAGAAACTGGGCTTATCAAACAATGCTGTTTGGTCAATCACCGAAGACGAAAAAGACAATATATTTTTAGGAACAGGAGAAGGTGGTATTAATTGTATAAATGGAAAAAATATTACAAAAATTGACCGATCTGATGGACTTTGCTCAAACTTTATAGAGACATTAAATTGGGATAATTTCGAAAAGGTAATTTGGGTTGGAACAAACAATGGAATCAACAAAGTAAAACTTGGTTCAAATTTAAAACCTCTTTCTATACAGTATTATTCTGAAGAAGAAGGATTCAAAGGAACTGAAGTAACATCCTGTTCACAAGATAAAGATGGACTAATTTGGTTTGCAACTATAAATGGAGTTTACCGCTACGATAGAAAATTTGATCTGCCAAATAAGTCCGCTCCAAAACTTGTTCTTACAGAAATATTACTCGACTATAAGAATGTTGATTGGAAAAAGTACTGTGACTCTATTGATATAAGAACTAATATTCCAAAATCGCTTGTACTTCCCTATAATAAAAAACACTTAACATTTAATTTCAGAGCCTTAACGACAGACAATGTAAAATATACATTTATTTTACTTGGGCAAGATTCAGAATGGTCACCTTTGAGTTCATTATCTGAAGCAAATTTTTCAAACATTATCCCAGGAAGATCCTACCAATTCAAGGTGAGAGCAGTTAATTCAAATGGTATTTGGAGTGATGAAATTGTATCATTTGAATTTAAAATAAATTCACCTTGGTGGCAAACCGGGTGGTTTATTTCAATAAGCATTCTGTTTGGAATTTCAAGTATATATATTTTTTTAAAACTCAGAATAAACAAACTTGCGAAGGAAAAAAAGGTACTTGAATTAAATGTAGCCGAAAGAACTTTTGAATTATCGCTAGCATTAAAAGAAATCCATGATAGCATTAATTACGCAAAAATAATTCAACACTCAATACTTCCATTATCTGATGAGATCCATTTGGATTTACCTCAATCGTTTGTTTACTATGAACCTAAAAATGTGGTGAGTGGGGACTTTTACTGGTTTCATAAAAAAAATAAAAAACTATACTTTGCAGTAGCCGATTGCACGGGACATGGTGTTCCCGGAGCATTTATGAGTATGATTGGCAGTTCATTATTAAATGAAATATTTAATGAAAACAACAATCCAGATGCCTCTGAGATTCTTAATTTATTGCATTCCAGAGTAAGGAAAGTATTAAAACAAGATCGGTTCGATGGAAAATCCCAGGATGGTATGGACATTTCACTCGTTATTATTGATAAAGAAGAAATGAAATTGAATTATGCAGGAGCGAAACGACCTCTTTATTTATTCAGAAAAGAAGATTATGGATATCAATTTATTGAAGCTAAAGCTGATAAGCAATCGATAGGTGGACATCAAAATGAAAATGATTTCAAATTCGCGAACCATTTTTTTTCTCTCCATAAAGGAGATAGTCTATACATGTTCACAGATGGCTATGTTGATCAATTTGGGGGAGGAAATGAAAAAAAATTCTCTACTAAAAGGTTGAAAGAAACTCTAGAAAGCATGCAGCAATTGGAAATGGATAAACAATCTTCGGAATTATCAACAGTCATAAGTGATTGGAAAGGAACCAATGAACAAGTAGATGACATATTGATCATAGGAATTAAAATATAATTAAACCCATCACTTGACTAAACATTAAATAAAACTTTTTAATTATTTCATATTATGAAACTAAAATTACTTACTATTTTTTACGTCTGTTCTTTTTTAGCAGTAAACGCTAAAAATTTTGATGAGAAGGCTACTATATTAAATTTAAATACTTCTTCTAATGAGGTTATTTATGGACTGAAAATTTCTCCACCAGCCTGCATTATTACTGGCTCTATTGCATCGCAATCAAATGTAACGTGTTTTGGAGCGGCTGATGGCACTGCCGAAATTAATACATCCGGAGGAACAGGAACACTAACCTATGACTGGACACCTGGAAACCCAATAGGAGATGGAACACCAAGCGTATCAGGATTAACAGCAGGAACATGGACATGTACAGTAACTGATATAAACAGTTGCAGCTTTTCACAAACCTTTAATATCAATGAACCAAGTCCTATAAATAATACTTTTTTTTCACAAACAGATGTTTCCTGTTATGGAGGAAGTAATGGTGAATTATCTATTTATGCTATCGGGGGAACTGGAACACTGTCGTATGACTGGACTCCCGGTTCCTTTCCAGGTGATGGAACACCTAATGTTACTGGTTTATATGCTGGTACATGGATTTGTAATATTACAGACGACAATAACTGTACTAAAGCAGAAGTGTTTATTATTAATGAACCTTCACCAATAGTTATTAATACAACTTTACAAACAAACGTTTCTTGTAATGCCGGAAATAATGGCGCAACTTCTGTTTCTGTAAGTGGAGGAACTGCAGGATATGTTTACAACTGGACGCCTGGAAATCCAAGCGGCGATGGCACAGAAAGCATTACCGATCTAACGGCTAATACATGGACATGCACAGTAACAGATGGAATCGGATGCTTGGGGTCACAAACAATTATTATCACCGAACCTTCAATACTTCTTGTTTCTGCTTCATCGCAAACAGCTGTTTCTTGCAACTCTGGAAACGATGGATCAGCTACTGTAACAAGTTCGGGAGGAACGGGATCTATTGCTTTCGATTGGAGTCCAGGAAGTCCATCCGGTGATGGATCAGCAAATGTTAGCAACTTAAGTGCTGGCACTTATACCTGCACCGTTTCTGATGCAAACGCTTGCGCTGCTTCCGAAACATTTACTATAAATGAACCATCAGCTATTAGTGGTTTCCAATCTATTTCTATTTGTGCCGGACAATCGATTACAGTTGGCAGTAGCACCTATTTATCTTCAGGAATATACACGGATATATTAATG
>JBILYL010000270.1:0-3970 GCA_044377775.1 Bacteroidia bacterium | reverse complement strand
CACCACCAAACAAAAGAATAATATCAAAAGGTAATTTGGAAGTTTCCTCCCATGTGATCAGTGCCCTTCCCTTTTCTGTTTTTGAAGGAATCAGAAACAAGGACACAGCCATAAAAATAGCCACAGTACTGTCTTGCAAATACATTTTATAGGGAAACAAATTACTCCAGCCTTTCATATTAAACAAGCCAAAATCGATATCTGCACGTGTAAACCAAAGCAATGCTGTACTAATAAAAATTACAGAAACTTTTTTTTCATCAGCGGTCATTTTACCGAGCAGTTTATAAGCGTTTTCAAAATAAGATCTATCAATTGCAAGAGCCGCTTCTTTTTTGATGAACATTTTTTTCAGAACAAAAAAAGCCAGCAGAAGAAATATAATTGAGACCGGAAAACCAATTTTAAACCAGGCAAAAAAATTCATGTCAGCATTTTCTGGAAATTTTTCGGAATACTCTCTTAAAAAGATCATATTTGTGGGTGTACCCACCAATGTTGCCATCCCTCCTATTGTTGCTGAATAAGCAAGTCCGATCAGCAAAGCAGCAGCCATTTTATGTGAATGATGTTCTTCTTTAAAATGCTTTTCTATCTGAACAATAACAGCTAACACTGCAGACAATAACATCATTACAGTTGCGGTATTTGAAATCCACATCGACATAAGATAAGAGGTAATCATCACACCAAATAAAATCCGAGAAGGGCTTGAACCTACTAACATCAATATTTTCAATGCGATCCGTTTATGAAGATTCCATCTTTCGATGGCGAAGGCAATGATAAAACCACCAATGAAAAGAAAAATAATTGGATCCATGTATTGAAAAGCCGTTGTTTTGGAATCGGCTATTCCGAGTACAGGAAAAAAAATCATCGGCAATAAAGCCGTTACCGCTAAAGGAACAACTTCAGTTAGCCACCAAATAGCCATCCAGGCTGTTACTGCCGCCATTTGGGTAACCATAGGACTCCCGGGCATCAGATCCCATCCAAAATAAATAAGAACTGCAGACAAAGGGCCAAGGATTAATTTTATTTTTTTTGAATACTTCATAAATCCGTTTTGCTCTGAAATTATTTTTAGTTTTACATCCGGTCGCTCAAGCAAACTTAAGCATATTGTATTTACAATTATATATTAAAATAAAAGAATGAGTCAACTTCGAATATTGTTTATGGGAACTCCGGAATTTGCTGTGGAGTCGCTCGATATACTTATTAAAAATAATTACAACATCGTTGGAGTCATAACTGTTCCGGACAAACCGGCAGGTCGCGGGCAACAACTACAAGAATCTGCAGTAAAAAAATATGCATCAGAAAAAGGGTTGACCATCCTTCAACCTGAAAAATTAAAAGATGAAAAATTTCTGGAAGAATTGCATGCGTTAAAAGCAGATCTTCAAATAGTAGTTGCGTTCAGAATGCTGCCTCAAATAGTATGGAGCATGCCACGTTTAGGAACAATTAATTTGCATGGATCTTTGTTACCGCAATACAGAGGTGCAGCTCCAATCAACTGGGCCGTAATCAACGGAGAAAAAGAAACAGGTGTTACCACCTTTCTTCTTCAGCAGGAAATTGATACAGGTAAAATAATTTTCAGAGAAAAGACCCCAATCGGAGAAAATGAAACTGCGGGAGAGATACACGATCGTTTAATGAAAATCGGAGCCGGCTTAATTTTAAAAACAGTACAAGCAATTGCAGAAAATAATTATCCTCAGATCGATCAGTCTGAATTGATAGCTAGAGGAGAACAAGTGAAGCACGCACCAAAAATTTTTAAAGAAGATTGTATGATCGACTGGACAAAAAGCGTTTCAGAGATCCATAATTTCATACGCGGACTGAGTCCTTATCCAACTGCATACGCTACCTTTAAGTCACCGGACGGTAAAATTCACTCCGTCAAATTATTCGGATCAGAAAAAGAAATAGCATCTCATACGCATCAGAATGGACTTCTGATAAGTGATTCTAAAAGCTTTTTAAAAGTAGCAGTTAAAGATGGCTACATTTATATTCACGAGCTACAACTTGCAGGAAAAAAGAAGATGTCTGTAATTGATTTTTTGAGGGGCTTTCCGTTAAATAACGATTGGATCGTGTTATAATATTTTAATTTCTACAGAAACATAAAAGACCATTCTGGTTCATCATTAGCGGTCAATAAGCCTGTGCTATAGTCATAAACCTCTGTTCAAAAACTACTTATCCTGAAAGATAACTATACATACCCTTACAGACCGAGTTATTAACAAAAACACGACTTATCAACAAATCCCCATTTTTTTAGCTCCAAATGTTGTATAGATAGGGAATCATACTAATTTTGTTATATAATTAAATGTTAAACCCTAAAAAACTAAATCAAATGAACAAAGCAGAATTAGTTGACGCTATCTCTACAGAAGCGAAATTGACAAAAGCAGATGCTCAAAGAGCATTAGATGCATTCGTAAACGCTACAACAAAAGCACTTAAAAAAGGTGACAGAGTTGCATTAGTAGGTTTTGGATCTTTCTCTATCTCTAAAAGAGCAGCAAGAGTTGGTCGTAACCCACAAACTGGCAAAGCAATTAAAATTGCTGCTAAAAAAGTTGCTAAGTTTAAAGCTGGTGCTGATTTAGCTAAAACAGTTAACAAATAGTCGTTGACTTTTTGAAATAAAAAAGTCCCGCAGAAATGCGGGACTTTTTTATTTTATGTATTTTCGTGCCTCAAAAAAAAATCATGAGCAAACAAGATAAAATAAAAAATTTCGATCCCAACGGTTTGGGTGATGCAAACAACAATATTTACGGTTTACCATTTACAACGGATGAAGCAGAAGTAGTGATCCTTCCAGTTCCTTGGGAAGTTACTGTTTCATATAGTGCAGGAACAGCATTAGGACCTCAGGTGATCTATAATGCTTCTTATCAAGTGGATCTGTTCGATCCTAAAATTGAAGATGCCTGGAAAATCGGTATCGCTATGGATACCATTTCAGATGATATCTCCAGTAAAAGTGAAAGTTTAAGACGGAAAGCTGAAAATTACATCGAACTATTGCAGGAAGGTGAAAGTCCCGAATCGAACAGCGATATGGAAGATATCCGTGTGTTGATAAATGCAGAGTGCCTGAAAATGAATAACTGGGTGAAAGCAAAATCGCTTTCATTTTTAGAGCAAAATAAAATTGTAGCACTACTTGGAGGTGACCACTCTACTCCACTCGGACTAATGCAAGCCTTAGCAGAGAAAAATAATTCATTTGCTATTTTACAAATAGATGCACATGCCGACTTACGTGATGCTTATGAAGGATTTGAGTTTTCACATGCTTCCATCATGTTCAATGCATTAAAAATACCTCAGGTTTCAAAATTAGTACAGGTGGGTATCCGTGATTATTGTCAGGCAGAATTTGACATCATCAAAAATTCAAACGGAAGAATACAAACTTTTTTTGACAGAGATATTAAATACAAACAATTGGATGGAACTACGTGGACAACAATCTGCAACGATATCATCGCACAATTGCCAAATGAGGTCTATTTAAGTTTCGACATTGACGGTTTGGATCCGAAACTTTGTCCGAGTACAGGAACACCTGTTGCAGGTGGTTTTGAATTTGAACAGATATTAATGTTGATAGAAAAAATAGTTGATTCAGGAAAGCGCATTATTGCATTCGATATCAATGAAGTTGCACCAGGAGGTGATGAATGGGATGCAAATGTAGGAGCACGACTGTTATACAGGATTGCGAATATGGTTGCAAAATCAAATGGAAAAGCTTGATCTCTCCACTTCGGTCGAGATGACATTAGAGCAAACGGTCGAGATGACATTAGCGTAAACGGTCGAGAAAACATTAGCGTTAACGTTCGAGAAAACATTAGCGTTAACGTTCGAGATGACATTAGCGCAAACGGTCGAGAAAACATTAGCGTTAACGTTCGAGATGACATTA
>JBILYL010000268.1:0-4017 GCA_044377775.1 Bacteroidia bacterium | reverse complement strand
TATAGCGATAGGGATGTCAAGTCTGGAATAGGCTACGATTATTTTTTGCAGGCTGAAGACAGCACAGGAAATAAGTCAAAACGTTCACCGGCATTTTATACGAAAATATTGGAAGCCAAAGTAAGTGGCAGTATTGTTATTGACGAAAAAAAATACAACGCAAAAAAAGGAATACTAAAGTTGGAGTGGACCGCTAAGGCAAGTGATGAAATAAAAGGCTATGTGGTTTACCGACAACTTTCAAAAGAATTACCATTTAAACCCGTAAGTGGATTGCTTACCGACAATCAGTTTGATCTTAATGTGGGAGATAAAACAAATGGAATGATTCAAATAAAATGTTATACCCAAAAAGGTGAAATTATAAGTTCGGAAAATTTTAGCTTAATTACTCAATAAATATAAATAAAAAAAACACCTATGAAAAAGTCAGTACTAATTTTAATTGCATTTTATGCAACTATTCTAACATCATCTGCACAGGTAGGAATTGGAAATGTTCCTAATTCGAATAGTATCTTAGATTTAACCAATCCTACCAAATGGTTAATTCTTCCTAAAAGTTCTGCTTCGCCTTCGTCGAATGCGACTTTCGTAAGTACTGAAGCATCCTTGTATTATTATAATAGTAAACTTTATTTTTCCGGTTTTTCCGGCGTAAATGTTTTAACACCATGGCAATGGGATGGTGAGGCCGCTGGCGTAATTTCTTCGCCTCTAGGAAACCCCATAGGAATTGGATTTGTTCCTACAGTTACTAATTTTTTATTAAGCGTTGCTCAAGTAGGTGAAGTACTTGCTGCTTCAGGAGGCAATGCGTCGATAATGGTGGGTGATCCTTCGGCGAATCATCTTTTAATTGACAACAATGAAATAATGGCGAAAACGGGTTCTACAACTGCTGGTGTATTGAAATTACAGGAAGAAGGATCAGGATCATTGGGAACAGTTGAAATTAGAGGTGCTGCTGATGCAGGAGAAACCACTGTTTTAACAGCTCATGGAAGTGTTGATGCGAAAGGGAAAATGAAAGAAAATGGAAACGATTTGCTTCCACTTGGTGCAATTATAATGTGGAGTGGTTCAACAATACCTGCTGGTTGGGCATTGTGTGATGGAGGTTCATATTCAAAAATGGATGGTACAGGTTCTATTACAACGCCTAATTTGATGGATAGATTTATTGTTGGAGCTGGCAGTTCTTATGCAATAGCAGCTACTGGTGGTTCTATTTCTAATGCACATACTCACGATATCGACCCGCCTTCTTCAGCATCCACTTCCGTTGGTAGTCACACGCATACAGGAACAACGGCTGGTCCAAGTGGATCGTCTGATAAATGTACCTGCGCTGGATCTAGTGCTTCAGCTGATAGTGGACATACTCACGCTTTCACAACAGATGCTGCAGGAGATCACACGCATGATACAGACATCACAAATTTTAATTCGGGTAATGCATCGGTAACTGAAAACCGGCCTCCTTATTTTGCATTGGCATACATCATGAAATTATAATAAATATTTTTTTAAAATTTATCGAATGAATTATTTCTTAATAAGTAAACTACCTAAAACGCAATTTGCAAATACAAAAAAGAATCGTTTTCTTTTTGCGTTTCTACTTTTTTCCATAATCGGAAAAGCGCAGTTCGATAGCGTGGTGCATACCGGTGAATTGCTGAATATTTCATCCGGTGAAAATGTATACATCATGGGTTCCTATACAGACATGTCTGTTGGTGGTTCTGTTGGAAACTTAGGTACAATCCATTTGCAAGGTGACTTAAGAAATACGGGTACTCAAAACATATTCGGTACCACTCCTGCAACAGTTTCAGGAACACTTCGTTTTTTTGGTGGCAGTCCTACTTCCAATGCTCGTATTTTTGGAACGGATGCAATTAATTTTCGAAATTTAACAATCGATTTAGCTAATCCTGCTTTATCGGGTAATGTTTTGTTGAGATACAATCAAATGAATGCTGCTGGCGATGTTCGTTTTTTAAATGGTGGTTTTGACCTCGACAACAATATTTTAAATTTAGTAGGTAACGCTTCAGGAGCAGGTATAATTGCTGAATCAAATACAGCAAGGGCATTATTGTTAACAGATAATCCCGATGGGAAAATTACCCTTAGTAATTTTCCTTTTACATCAGGAGCAACCTATTCTAATTTAAAAGGGATGGGGCTTGGCTTTTATTTGGATAATCCACTTACTGGCTCACCTAAATTAATACGTACTTTTCAAAGTCAGGCTTGTGGTGATAGTATAGGCCACGTTGGAAGTATTAATCGTGTTTTTAGAATGGAAGGCAATACGTCAAATCCATTGTTCAAAAATGCAAACATTAAATTTTTGAATCCTTCCGAATTGGCTGGAAATAATCAGGATTCGATGCATATTTTTGTTAGTGAAGATCGTGCGCAAATTTGGCGTCAACGGTTGAACAATGCTGGCGATGCCGATTCCGTTACAAGTGATGGATCAACCTATTTTACCTTTGCTCCAAACTATACGGTAATTACTGCTGCCAACTATGCTCCATGTGTTATGGAACCTATTTTAATCAATCAGATCATTACCGGTATTACACCAAATGATACCTTGTTTTCTATAAATACTGCTGTTTCTTGCTCAAGTCCTGTTGATGTTCGACTTTATGCAACGGGTGAGCCAGGTGCTTTCATCGAATGGCGTGATCCGATAAGTAATTTGTATACCGCCCAAGGTGCTGATGGATATTATGATGCTCTTTCGTTGGGGACCTATTGGGTGCGTCTAACCAATATTCGTGGTTGTATGGATTCACTTTCCATAGTAGTAGTTGACGTACCTCCTGGTAATGCAGCTATCGGCACACATCCTAGTCAACTTTGTATCGGAAATTCTGTTTCATTCAGCCCCGCATCTTTCACTCCTACTTCCACGTATAACTGGAATTTTGGTGATGGAACCACCGCTTCAACTTCCACGGCTTCTCATCTGTATACTGCCATTGGAACATACACCATTACCTTGGTTGTAACGACAGCGCAAGGGTGTTTGTCTTCTTCAACATCAACCATTCAAATAAATGCCTTGCCGCTTCCTTCGTTCTCATCTGGATCTGTATGTGCAGGCCTAGCTATGAATTTTAATAACAGTACCACCGTTATTTCGCTTCCAACAACTGTTAGTCTTACCTGGGATTTTGGTGATGGTGTAACAGCTTCCACAACTGACAATATTTTTGGTACGTCTTCCGCAACAGGAGATACTTCTCATATCTATTCTGTTGCAGGACCCTATAATGTTACTCTTACTGCTTCAGCAAATGGTTGTTCTTCAGATACAACTATTTCAGTAACAGTCTATCCTCTTCCTGTTGTCGACTTTACTTTTAGTTCGGCATGCCAGGGTGCTGCGGTTGTTTTTACCAATAGTTCTTCTATCTCTGATGCAAGTTCCCTTTCTTACCTTTGGGATTTTAATAATGGAAGTGGACCAACAAGTTCTACGGTTGATCCGTCTTATTCCTATGGCCCAACAGCCACAGGAACCTATACCGTTTCCTTAACGGCTACGAGTAGTAACGGTTGCGTATCAGATACGGTTCAAGCTATAACAATTGCTCCCAATCCGGTTGCCACTTTTACAACAACAAATGCATGTCAAGGAACATCCTTAACAAACAGTTTAGCATCCTTTGTTAATGGAACCACTCCTTTAGCAGGAAATACCTATGCTTGGACTTTCGGAGATGGAAATACGGGTACTGGTGCTTTAAGTGAAACAAATGCTTATGCTAGTCCAGGTACGTATACCGTTTCTTTAGTGGTAACAACTGCTGGTGGTTGTGTTGGTTCGGTAAGTAATAACGTGATCATTTTTCCGATACCTTCTGTGAGCTTCTCTTCTCAGCCTGCTGCTTGCTCAGGTGAAAATGTTGTCTTCACAAATACAACAACGCCGACATCGTCAACCTATGAATGGCTTTTCCCTTCACCACCAACTTCTTCAACAAGTATAAA
>JBILYL010000050.1:0-11872 GCA_044377775.1 Bacteroidia bacterium | reverse complement strand
AGATCTTTATCCAAACCCGGCAACTGACAACATTTATATTAGCAATAAAAATATTGAGCAGGTACTAGGTTATATAATAACAAATAATATTGGGGAAAGTGTGTTAACCGGAGAAATTAAAAATGACAAGACCGAAATTAATATTGCATCCTTAGCAAAAGGATTTTATATGATCCGCTTTTCAAACAAAACAATCAATCCGCTCAAGTTCATCAAACAATAAATAGAAAAATAAAAACTACTAAATCTTAAAAAATGAAAACAATTAAAAAAATTAAAAATCAAATGATCTCAAAAATAACGAAGGTTGCTTTTTTGGGAGCATTCATTTGCATTGGCTTTACATCAAAAGCACAATGCACTGCTTCTTTTGTGCCTTTCGACTCTGTTGGATATGGCTATTTCTGGAACACATCAATAGGATCAGGATTAACAAGCACATGGAACTTTGGTGATGGATCAACAGGGACAAGTGTTGGTGATATTACCCATTTATATGCTTCTCCCGGTACATATTATGTTTGTCTAACTGTAAACAATTTTACAACAACCTGTACTGCTACTTTTTGTGATTCAATTACAATTGCATCATTTACAGAATCGGAAACGGCAGGAACAATTAACTTTACGAATGTTCCTTCCGGATCAAGCCCGGTATATTTTTGGGATTTTGGAGACGGAACAAATAGTTCAGTTGCCGGAAGCACATCGCATACATATGCAACAAATGGAACATATCCAGTTTGCTTAACTGTTTATGAGACCGGATCAGGAACAGACTCTTGCCAGTATTGCACGAATGTTACAGTTACAGGTGCGAGTCTTGCTTGCAGCTTAACAATGAATGTTGTTCAAGATTCTTCTAATCTATTCAACTACTTTGTTTATTACACAGCATCTACTCCTGGAGCAACAACATATTTATGGGATTTTGGTGATGGAACAGCATCAACGCTTCCATACCCTTCACACACTTATTTAACCACATCACCGGTTGTTGTTTGTCTTACTATTTCAGATGGTCTTCTTTGTACTGTTACTTCCTGTGATTCAATCACTCCGGGACTGATGATGTCGAGTACATTTACCATTAACGCAGTGAATCCACTGGGAATCTCAGAAAATGAAAATGCGATTACATCGTTGGATAATTATCCGAATCCGTTCAGCGATTTTACGACCATCAATTATGTGATCAATAAAGAGGCCCATGTATCCATGAATGTTATTGATTTATTGGGTAACACAATCGCTGAATTAGAAAATGGGAATAAAGCAAGTGGTGAATATACTGCAACCTGGAATCCTGAGAATATTGCTGAAGGAATGTATTTACTTCAGTTAAAAGTTAACAACAATATCTCTACAAAAAAGATCATTGTAAATAAATAATTTGTTCTGTTTAGTCTAGATAAGAGTCCTGCCCGGTTTTTCGGGTGGGATTTTTTATATCCAGAAAAGAATAATTATATCTTTTTAAAATACTTTTTTAACAAACTATTACCAAAAATGGTTGCTAATATTATTAATGTACCCAAATAAAAACCGGGAGTCATAGCTTCATCTTTTTTCCAGAGGATGTAAGCAATAATAATTCCGTAAATAGTTTCTAAGTTAACTGTAAGTGTAACAGTATACGGACTAATTTTTTTCATCAGATTTACACTCGCAATGAATGGAAAGGCGGTTCCTAATACCGACAAAACACCCAACCATGCCCATGCCTCGGGTGTAATATTAAAAAATTCCATTTTTAATTCTCCTGTAAAAAACAAATAAACCGTTAATGCTAAAAAGCCCCCCCCTAATTCATAAAATGCAATAATTGGCGATGGAATTCTTCGAACCAATAAGCCGTTAAAAACAGTAAAAAAGGAAGATGTGAGTGCGGCCAGCATACCGAAAATGATACCCAAAGTATATTGTGTTTCAACCTGAAAAATTAAAGCTATGGCACCTATGATGACCATTCCGAATGCGATCTCATAACGAATGATCTTCCGCTTATAAAAAATGGGCTCTATAATAGATGTAAACAATGTTCCGGTGGCAAATGCCACCAACGTAACAGATACATTGGAAACATTAATAGCATTATAAAAACAGAACCAATGAAAGGCAATGATTGCACCAATACCCACTAACTGATATATATCTTTCTTTGGCTGTTTGATACTTTGTTTCGTAAGAAGGAGATAGGATGCTACCGTAAGAACTGTAATCAACATCCGGAACCAAACTAACTGATAAGCAATAACACCTTCTAGGTTAATGAGCTTACCCAGTATCGGTGACCAGCCCCAGATGAGAACAATAAAATGAAGTAAAAGTAGATTCTTATTTTTGAAAAGCATACATTTTAAGCTATACAAGATTTAAATCTTGCTGTAACTACGAAAAAAACAATCTAAATTAAAAATTATTTAGTAATTGCCTCGTATATCGTAACCACCTGTTTTATTGAGCGGACTATTCGAATCGTTTCGAAATCTTAGTTTCAATATATTCCCGTAACGCTTCAATCTTAACTGTATCTACAACTTCAGATGCGAATGCATGCATCAGCAATTTCTTTGCACTGATCTCACTCAATCCGCGTGCCCGAAGATAAAATATTTTATCCTCATCCAATTTCCCGGTAGACGTACCATGCGAACATTTTACATCATCTGCATAAATTTCTAATTGTGGTTTTGTATTGATCGTTCCATCGTCACTTAACAGAATGTTTTTATTGGATTGAAATGCATTTGTCTTCTGCGCGTCTTTCCTAACATAAATTTTACCGTTGAAAGTAGCCGAGGATTTGTCTTCAATAATCCCTTTATAAAGCTCACTACTGTTGCAATTGGGCTTACGGTGATCAACCAACGTGTGATTATCCACAACCTGATTCCCATTGGTTATATACAAACCGTTCAATTGTGTTTCAATATGCTGATCATCCAGAACAATTGTCAAATTATTTCTTACCAACAAACCACTCAATGTAAAAACATGAGTTGAAAAATTGCTTTGCTTCTTTTGAATTACCTGTGTTGTAGAAATCAGATTTCCTGAATCTCCTTCGTCCTGAATCTTATAATGATCTATAATCGCGCTGGCGCCAATAACAATTTCTGTTAATGCATTACCGAATAATTTTGCGGAAGAATCAATCGTTTCGTAGGATTCAATTAGTGTTAGCTGCGCATTTTCTTCAACAACTATTAAATTCCTGTAATTCAAAATTGAATTTTCGGAAACCGAAGAAAGATGAATAATATGAAGCGGTGTTTCAACAACTGCATTTTTTGCAACGTGAACAAAAACGCCACCTAAGGCCAATGCAGTGTTAAGCGCAATGAACGGATCAGAATTAACAGGTGCATATTTTGCAAAATGTTCCTGAAAAATAGTGTTAGAAGAAGCCTCAGAAATATCAACAATCTCAACACCTTTTGGTAAAGAAGAAGAATACGAATGTGCTTTATTGTATACACCATTTTCAATAACAATAACAATTGCATCCTTCAAAAATGTTGCCGTTGAAAGCTGCTGACTTGTTATTTTATCAGAACCGGATAATGAGAAATTTCCTTTAAGCGCCAATTCCATATTCACATATTTATACTCCTCACTTTTACGGTTCGGAACACCAAGTAATGAAAATGCATCTAAAGCCGAACTCTGCTCAACCTTTCCCATCCAGGAAGGAATTGAACTGGACTCTATTAATTTTAAAATATTTTCTGTAGTTGAAATCTTAGCTACTGTTTCCATATACTTATGCTCCTACTTCATCTTTAATAAAATCATACCCCTTTTCCTCTAATTCCAAGGCTAATTCTTTCGGACCCGATTTTACGATTTTACCTTTATATAAAACATGAACTACATCAGGAACAATATAATCCAACAATCGCTGATAATGTGTAATCACAACAGTTGCATTATCTTTCGACTTTAATTTATTTACTCCTCCTGCAACAATTCTAAGGGCATCAATATCCAAACCGCTGTCTGTTTCATCCAGGATGGCTAATTTGGGTTCCAACATTGCCATTTGAAAGATCTCATTTCTTTTTTTCTCTCCACCGCTAAATCCTTCATTCACAGAACGACTCGCAAGCTTTCCATCCAACTCAACTAACTTTATATGCACGGATTTCGTTCAAAGCCGTTTTCAAAAAATTAATATTGCTTACACCCGGGATTTCTACAGGATACTGAAATGCAAGAAAAACACCTTCTCTGGCTCTGTCTTCAGGTGATAATTCCAATAGATTTTTTCCATTGAAGATCACTTCACCTTCCGTTACTTCATATTCTTCCCGCCCTGCAAGTACAGCAGACAAGGTGCTTTTGCCTGAACCATTTGGTCCCATGATCGCATGAATTTCTCCTGCTTTGATTTCTAAATTAATTCCTCTCAGAATTTCTTTGCCATCTATTGAGGCATGTAAATTTTTAATTGACAACATAAGGTTTAAAGTTTAATTTAGAAAGTTTAAAGTTGAGATTCTCCATACGACATGGCATCTTCCATAAACTTACTTCCTTTTATTTCTGTGGTTTTTAAATAACTCATTAATCCATTAATCATTTTACTTATTTCCAACAAGCCACTTACAGTTTCTGAAAATTCTTCTTCATTTATATATTCCAAATCTTTTGCAATATATAATTGCGTTCTAGCTTCTCCTGCTGAAGCTTTTGCTATTGATAAAAACTGTCCAAATTCTTTATTTCCATTTCTTTCAAACCCTTCAGCAATGTTCGACAAAATCGAAACACTTGCTCTTCTTATTTGATCTCTTAATCCAAAATCCTTAGCAAAAGTTCCTTTGTTAGATAACTTATAGATTTTAAGATTCATTTCCCTCGACTTTTGCCAAACTTTTAAATCTTCGAATCTTTCTATTTTGCTCATATCTATTTCACTTTAAACTTTCCAACTTTAAACTTTGAACTTTTATCCTACTGATCCTTCAAGCGATACTGCCAATAATTTTTGTGCTTCAACAGCAAACTCCATTGGTAATTTATTTAATACTTCCTTGCAATATCCGTTAACGATCAAACCGATTGCCTTCTCATTATCGATACCCCGTGATTTACAATAGAACAATTGATCTTCACCAATTTTTGAAGTAGTAGCTTCATGTTCTACGATAGCCGACTTATCTTTTATTTCGATGTATGGAAACGTATGTGCGCCACATTTGTCTCCCATCAACAAACTATCGCATTGCGAAAAGTTACGTGCATTGCTCGCTCCTTTTGCTATTCGAACCAATCCTCTGTAACTATTATTACTAAAGCCTGCCGAAATACCTTTTGAAATAATTGTGCTTCTGGTATTTTTCCCAAGATGCATCATTTTTGTTCCTGTATCTGCTTGCTGATAATTATTCGTTACAGCTACAGAATAAAATTCACCAACGGAATTGTCCCCTTTTAAAATAACAGATGGGTATTTCCAAGTAACTGCAGATCCGGTTTCAACCTGTGTCCATGAAATTTTCGAATTGTCTTCTAAACAAATTCCACGCTTAGTAACAAAGTTAAATATTCCGCCTTTGCCATTTTTATCTCCAGGATACCAGTTTTGAACGGTACTGTATTTTACTTCTGCATTTTTGTGTGTTACTATTTCTACCACCGCTGCATGCAATTGATTTTCATCCCGCATCGGAGCAGTACATCCTTCCAGATAACTCACATACGCATCGTCATCAGCGATGATCAGCGTACGTTCGAACTGACCTGTACCAGAAGCATTTATTCTGAAATAAGTTGAAAGTTCCATCGGGCAGCGAACGCCTTTGGGGATATAACAAAAAGAACCATCCGTAAAAACGGCTGAATTCAATGCTGCATAAAAATTATCTGTGTAGGGAACAACAGATCCCATATATTTTTTTATCAGTTCGGGATGCTCCTGAACGGCTTCACCGAATGAACAAAAAATAATTCCCTTTTCAGATAATGTTTCCTTGAAAGTTGTTTTAACAGAAACGCTGTCCATCACGATATCAACTGCAATACGACTTTCTACACCACTTAGTCGTTTTTGTTCTTCTATTGAAATTCCTAGTTTTTCGAATGTTTTTAATAATTCGGGATCCACTTCATCCAAACTATTCAATTGTACTTTTGGTTTGGGTGCGGAGTAATAAATAATATCCTGAAAGTCGGGCTTTTGATAGGAAACGTGAGCCCAGTGTGGCTCTTCCAATGTTAGCCAATAACGGAATGCTTTCATCCGGTATTCCAACATCCATTCCGGCTCATTCTTTTTCTTTGAAATAAAACGGATAATATCTTCATTTAAACCCTTTGGAGCGCTATCCGCTTCAATATCGGTAACAAATCCGTACTTATATTCCCCGCTAATTTGCTCTTCTAAAATCTCGTTTGCCATTTTCTTTAGTTTGTAGGTTTGAAAACCTGAAGGCTGATCGTATGATTGTTATTATATCAATCACAATCAACTTTATTAACTTAAATTGATCGCTGTTTTAAACTGAAAAACTTTCCCCGCAGCCACAAGTTCTGCTGGCATTCGGATTGTTAAATACAAATCCTTTTCCATTCAAACCTCCGCTATAATCCAATTCCGTTCCGATCAGGTAAAGAAAACTTTTTTTATCTACTGCAATCTTAATTCCTTTGTCTTCAAAAACCTGATCACCTTCTTTGAACTGATCGTCAAATTCAAGTTTGTAGGACAATCCTGAACAGCCACCACCATCAACGCCTACACGAATGAAGGAGCCTTCAGGACGGTTTTCGCTTTTAATTAAATCTAATGCATGTTGTTTTGCACTCTCTGAAACTGTTATCATTTTATATATATTTGATTATGAACCAATTAACCCTTATTCTTATTTAGATTGAATCTAATCTAAGTGCAAAAATACCTAAAAATAGGTACTCATACAAGAAATAGCGATTAATTATTTAAAGCATAAATAATGGGCTTTGTGCTGATTACTTTTTCTATTTTTGGTGAATCAATTTTTTATTCAAAACTGTACCTGATAACCGATTATGGCAAATCAAAAAAACAAAGTTGAACTACCCGGACTAACCCACAAAAAAAGTCTGTTCATCACCATTTCTATTATTGCCATTATTATAAGTATTATCTATTCGTACAAACTAAAATGGTTAGGCGATGATATTTTTATTGCATTCAGATATGTTCAAAATATTTTGGATGGCAATGGATTTGTTTACAACAAAGGAGAACATGTGGAAGGTTATACACACTTTTTATGGCTGATAATGGTGAGTTTTCTCGCCTGGCTCAAATTCAGCCCACTGATCACAACGCAAGTACTCGGCATTCTATCCTCGATTGGAACACTTATTCTTTTTTCTGTTATCGGATATAAAATTTCGAAACGTAACAATGTTTTCATTTTACCATTCATTACTATCGCGCTTGCATTAAACTACGATTACAATGTTTGGGCTACCAGCGGTCTGGAAACAGCTTTCTTCAGCTTCCTACTTTGCTGTGCTTTTTATACATTCTTTTTTTCATCATTTGAAGGAAATAAAAAGCTTGTTTTTACTGGATTATACCTTTGCCTGGCTTTAATGACGAGACCAGACACTTTACTTATCTTGTTTCTTGCCAATGTTTTTTTTGCATTTCAACTTCTTTTAAACAGAGTTAATATTCTTAAAATTATCTCTAGTCTGCTTTTTCTGAATCTCGCTATCATACTTATTTACGTTCCTTATTTTATCTGGCGGTACAACTATTTCGGATTCATTTTCCCAAATACATATTATGACAAACTGGGCAGTGAAACGCTCTTCAGCAAAGGATTTTATTACATATGGCTCTATTTTAAACCACACTTCACTTCCTTTCTGATTATCCTACTGCCTCCTTTTGCCCTGTTACCTCTGCTAAAAGGAAAGCTTTTTGCAAATCTGAAAGATTACCTTTCTGACAATTGGAACGCTGCATTCCTGACTTCAGTTTTGATGGTTTATGCATATCTGATCGTATTCGTAGCAAAAGTAGGTGGAGATTTTATGCATGCACGTTTTATTATTCCTATCGCTCCTTTTATTTATTTCATCATTTATTATTCTTTATTTAAACTTGCTTCAAAGAAAAATCTGAACGTGATCTTTACCGTTTTAATTTTATCCAGTTTCATCGAAACAAAGATTCGTTTTGAAGTATTTAAAGCACCGGATAAAAACGGAAAGATCATCACGACACTTAACAGAGATGTAGCCGATGAACGCTGGGCTTACACAACCTATCTTCCCATTGAAAACGACATTAAACTCGGGAAAGCGCTTCACCGCACATTCCAGGGAATCGATGCTAAAATGCTTGTTCGCGGTGGGCAAGCCTGCCTGGGTTATTTCGCGGATTTTAATTACGCTCAGGAATACCACGGACTAACAGATACTTTGATCGCACACTCGAAAGTTCCACAAAGAGGAAGGATCGGGCACGAGAAACACGCAACCTATGAATACCTTCAGAATAAAGGAATACACTTTATTTTTAACAGAAGTGCCATTTCAAAAGATCAATACAAATATGCTCAGATGGACGTATTGCCTTATCAGGTAAGGGTTGAAATTATTACTTATGACAACAAGATTATTTCTCAACTGAAAGAACGAATTGGTGCCGGTTTTAAATTCACCGACTTTCAGATGTATCTAGATAACTATATCCAAACGAAATTACCTACAGCTTCAAAAGCTGAATTACAAAAAGATTACAACGATTTTTATCTCTATTACTTCAAACACAACGATGATAAATTAAGGGAGAATAAATTTTTAAGTGCATTAAATAATTAAAATTATAAAAGATGTTTTATTATAAAAAGTGGGCGATCGTTATTCCGATGGCCAATGAAGAACAGGATTTCAAACCATTTATTGAAATGCTGAACTTTGTTATTGATGAACTGAATCCGGGAAATGTATATTTTGTTATCGACAAAGCCTCGAACGACAGAACACTGGAACTTTGTGAGGAATTGTCTGCAAGAGACTCCAGATATATTACCGTTTGGGCTCCCGAAAACAAAAATGTAGTTGACGCATATGTCCGTGGATTACGTGCGGCATTTGAAGCGGGACATGATATCATAATTGAAATGGATGCAGGACTATCTCATGACCCAAGAGCAATTCCTATGTTTTTACGTGTATTGAATGAAGGGAACGAATGCGCTTTCGGAAGCCGCTTTATTAACGGTGGATCTATGGGTGATTCTCCTTTCAAAAGAAGAATGCTTTCTAAAACTGGCACCGTATTGGCAAACATGCTATTGGGAACAAAATTGCGCGACATGACTTCAGGTTACCAAGGTTTTCATCGTGATGTGGTTGGAAAGATCATCAACCATGAATTTAAATCAAAAGCTCATTTTTACCAAACGGAATTACGTTATCTGTTGAGAAAACACAGAACGGTTGAGGTTCCGATCCACTACCAGGCTCCTTCTCCACGTGTTTCAAAAAATGCAATAAAGAATGCCTATCAGACTTTATTCTACTATTTCTTTTTACGATTAACATCAAAACCTAAGGAGCTTTAAGTTAAATGCAAAAACGAGTTGTTGTTACCGGTGCATCCGGACATATTGGATATCATGTTGCAATGCAATTGCTTGAATTGGGCTTCGATACCACATTACTGATCAGAAAAGAAAATCAGAACATTTCTGATTTGAAAAAGAAAGGTGCACATGTTCATTTGGCAAATTTACTTTCTCCGGATTCTTATCATGCTGTTTTAGAAAATTGCGATGCACTTTTCCATATCGCTTCTGAAAACACAACCGATACCAGCGATGAGAAAAGAGTGATTGCAAATACGTTCGAGCTTTCTAAAATTGTTATTGACACTGCCATCAGTAAGCATGTTAAAACAATTATTTACACTAGTTCTGTTGTTGTCCTTGGCCGCTCTTCTCAGCAGTCGGTACTTATCAACGAAAACAACAAAGCAACATATTTAGAAAGTCCTTATGTGAAAGGAAAGTTTTTAGCTGAGGAATATTGCGATTCGATCATCAAAGAAAACAAAGCGGATATCCGAAGACTTTATCCTTCATGGGTTGTTGGAGACAATGATCTTAAACTTACTCCACCGCACAAGATCATCAAAGATTATTTTCAAAAGGGGCAGGCTTTTTATTTTGCAGGAGGAATTTCGGTCGCCTCCGTTCACGATGTTGCTAAAGCGCACATCAATGCATGGCTCATCGGGAAAACGAATGAGAAATACATTGTTGCTGGTAACAACATTACATTCAAAGATTTTTATACGACACTTTCAAAATATTCCGGACACAAACCGCCTTCCATCTTTATCCCTAAATGGATCATTTATTTGGGTGCTATTGCTGCAAAAATCCTACTCGGTAAAAAAAGTCCGGTAGATCCTAAATACATCAAAACAGTTATCGGAAACTATAGTTGGTATGATTCACAAAAAGCGATCAGAGAATTAAATTATTCGATCACTCCTACCGATGAAATAATTTCAAAAGCAATTGTTGATACGAAGAAAAAAGTACTCGGACTGTTACAACTTAATCAAAAAAACAATCCCCAGCTGCATAAACACTCATACGATCAGAATGATGTTCTCTTGATCACCGGATTTCCAGGCTGGCTGGGCAACAGGATGGTAGATATATTAATGAATGGTGACCGCTTCGGAAACAATGCCGTAAACAGAAAAATCAAACTGCTTGTTCAGCCAAAATTTAGGGGATTAATTTCTTTACCGGAAAATTTTGAAATTGTATATGGCGACATTTCTGATATAGCGAGCTTAAAAGTTGCTCTAGAAAATGTAACGACTGTCTACCATTTGGCCGGAGTTATTTATCCCAAAAGCATAAAAACGTTCAATGACATTAATTTTATCGGCACAAAAAATATCGTTGATGCCTGCATAGAAAAAGGGATCCGCAGAATCCTTTTTATGGGAACCGACAGCATTTGCGGATACGGAAGAGAAAAGAGAATATTTGATGAAAATACGCCTGCACATCCTTACAAAAATTATGGCGGTTCAAAATACTTAGCTGAAAAATATATTTTAGACAAAACAGCTGAAGGGAAAATTGATGGAACATCTTTGCGCGGCTTCTGGTTCTTTGGTCCTTTTATGCCCGATAGAAACAAAAACTTTTTCAATATGTTTTATTGGAAAAAACAAATTGTATTCGGGAATGGTAAAAACTACCGCAGTATTTCACATGTAGACAATATCATACACGCATTTTTAAATGCCGAAAAAAGCAAAAACACTTTTGGGAAATGGTATTGGATCGGAGACAAAAAAGCTAACCATACAGTTGATGATATCTATAATTATATTGCTGCAGGACTCGGTGTAAAATATAATCCGCTGTATATTCCAAGATGGATGTGCGAATTATTTAGTATACTTGACAGCTTTTTGGGTCTCTTTGGAAAACTTAATGCAACCATTCATGCTGCAGGAAAATTCCACAAAGATATTGCAGGTGAAATTTCTGCTGCTGAAAGAGATTTTAATTACAAACCGGATATTGGTTTTGAAGAAATAAAAAAAGAGTTGAACGAATTTATGCAATAACATGTCAGCAAAAAAAACATTGATCATCACTTCTATAGCAGATGATAAACACCCGATCCTAACCCAATTTGCAAAAGAATGCAAAGAACGGAATGTCGATTACATTGTAATTGGTGATACAAAATCACCCTCTGGATTTAAAATGGATGGATGTGATTATTGGAGTGTTGACCGTCAGCTGACCTTACCCTTCGAATTGGCGAAGATCACTCCAACACGCCATTATTCCCGTAAAAATCTGGGCTATTTATTAGCAATTAA
>JBILYL010000049.1:0-11884 GCA_044377775.1 Bacteroidia bacterium | reverse complement strand
ATGGGAAGCCGGCCAATGTTGCGTCTGTAGCGAGCAAAAGTATAATATCCTTTTTTTCTATCTCTCTTTTTAAATCAAAAACGGTATTCTGTTTTTGTTCTCTTAGCGGGTTGTTATAGATCCAATAATCCCAATCGGAATAGACACTATCCACAATGCCCGTTTCTGTGATGGTGCTGAAATAACTGTCAGAAATTGCAAGTAATTTAGGATGTGTTGCAACTGAATCTTTAGAATAATGTAGTTTAAAATTCGCCATTTTAAAGTGTGGCAAGTTGGAATACACATTCATCATCTTTTCTACATCACGGTCAGCACTGCTGATCGTATCTGAATAACTGAAATCCGAAAACTGAAAATGTGTAAGCTTTGTGTTTCGTATCTCTTCAATTTTTTCATTGATCTTTTTCATTGCTAATGCGGCACCATAGGCGCTCCAATGCACACCTACACGGGAATATAGCGGATGCTGAATGCTGTCTTTTATTGACAAAAAACAACTTCTTAAGTCGACAACATTCAAGTTTGTTTTGTTGCAGGCCTCCAGATAAACCTTGTAGTTGGTGCTATCCGGATTCTTTGCTTTTAAAAAATGATCCGGGATGTATTCAGGATAATACGATCCTTTGCCCGGGGCAAAAGCAAAGATCAGCGTGATATTTTTTTTGTTTAATTCTTGCGCAACAATTTTCGATTTTTCTACTTGAAGTTTAATGTATTCCGAACCAACAAAATCCTCCCCGGTATAGCCCAAAATATATGGTTTCCCATATAAATAATTGTTTTTCCCAACCACAACAAACCACGATTTCGAAATGTTGTAAACAGAATAATTTAGTTGGTTTTGTAGTCGAACCAACGACTTTCTGAAACCAATATTAATATCCAATGCTTTTTCAAATTCTTTTTGAAACGAGCCATCAAGCCACTTGGAAGTTGTAAATTCAGGGAAAGGAGATTGGTTTTCTACATCTTCCAGATTTTTTTCTTTGATAAAATTAAATTTTTGCTGGATCATGGGAGCAAACAAAATCAAAAAGAACAGAACAAAAACGGACTGTTTAATTTTTTGAGCGGATATGTTATTTTTCCCTTCCATTAAAACCGGTAATAGATAAAAGGATTAAAATCATTTCCAAGAATAGCACTGATGCAGATGATCAGAAGAGAAAGACAAACCAGACCCACGAATATTGTTTTGCCGGCTCTGTACTCATTAATTAAAATTTTGTTTTGCAAGCGCAATGAAACGTTAAAAAGTCCTGCAAAAGAAAACAACGTTGCTAAAGTCAGCACGACAAAAAAGTCGTTTAAAAAGTAAAAATTAGTTGTAGAAAAATCAAAACAGAACAGTTTGTAAAGATAATCCCGTGCATCATTCAAGTCTTCCGTTCTGAAAAATACCCAGCCGATCATTACAATAAAAAACGTAATAAGAACACTCGGCAACTTTCCGATCAGGGCATAAAGTTTCAGCAGAAACAGTCTGTCAAGAATTAAAAAAATTCCATGAAAGGCGCCCCAAAGAATGAAATTCCAGGAAGCACCATGCCATAGTCCTGATAGTAAAAAGACAACGATCAGATTAAAATAACTCCTGAAAGGACTTTTCTTATTACCGCCCAAAGGAATATATAAATAATCACGCATCCAGCGCCCAAGTGTAATGTGCCAGCGCCTCCAAAATTCAGTTATGCTTTGTGATGTATATGGGTTATCAAAATTTTCCGGAAAAGTGAAACCCATCATTTTTGCTGCGCCAATTGCCATGTCGGAATAACCGGAAAAATCAAAATAGATCTGAAAAGTATAAGCAAGAATTCCAAGCCAGGCAATGGGTGTACTCAATTCCAAAACAGGTGAGTCAAAGATTTTGTCTACTTCAGCACCGAGCACATTTGCAATCAATACCTTTTTAGAGAGCCCGATAATAAACCTGAACAGGCCGGTCAGCTTGTTGTCGATGGTTTCTTGTTTTTCCCGGTTTACAATTTGATCTGCAATTTCATTGAATCTTACAATCGGTCCCGCAACCAGCTCCGGAAAAAGCAGAATGAACAGCGCAAAGCTTCCGATCTTTTCAAAGGGTTTGTGTGTGTTGCGGTATACATCCACACAATAACTGATCTTTTTAAAGGTAAAAAAGGAAATACCGATGGGCAGAATAACATTTTTCCATCCTACAATTCCGTTTGCGTTCCAGTTAGAAACAAGGTCGTTTACATTTTCTACAAAGAAGTTGGCATACTTAAAATAAGCTAAAAGCGCTATGTTAAAAAAGACAGAAAAGAATAAGAACAACATTTTTTTCTTTCCGCTTGTTCTGCTGATGTGTCGAACGATATAAAAATCGACTACAATTGAGAAGAGCACAAAGCCAATAAAAACGGGTGCTCCCCAGGTAAAAAACAAAAGACTGGCAAAAAGAAGTAAATTGTTTTTTTGTTTTGACGGAATGGAATAATAGACCAAAAAGAAAATTGGAAAAAAGTATAAAAGAAAAAGGGTGCTGCTAAAAACCATCTGTGATCTTATTCAATCGTTAGATCATAAATTTCACCCGGAATATCATTCAACGGAAAAGGTAAATTATCTTGGGAATATGGCGCACCCGGCCACCATTTTGTATTGTGATATTCCTGCGTAATGATCAGTAACATTTGATTGTTAGGAATGGAAGTAACTTGATCGTTCATATAACCAACCACACGCATTTTATTTGGTTCAGCACCGATGCGCCAGATTATTTCTGTTGGCCTCCAATCGATTTCAAAATAAAAATAGTCGGAAGCGAAAAGTTCGTCATCACTTTCTTCTTTCTTTTCGGTAAGCGCTCTGTAGTTGTGATCCCAACGGTGTGCTTCGAAAATTTGATTTTGATACGGAACAGGATGACAACCCACACCAAAGTTTTTGGGTTCATGACAGGCCATGTCCCAGTTGGTGCATGCAACCGTTACTGAACCGTCAGTATTTGTAATTTCTTCAGGGAAAGGAATATTCCAGCTGCTGTTGTTCTTTGCATTATCTCCTGTATTTTTAAAAACAGGAGGAAAAACATTATCCGGACAATAGGGAGGTGTTTTTAAGATTTCAAAATCGATCTCGGAATAATCAACTGCAGCGATTCGTTTTTCATCAGGACCGCCCCAATAGGTTGCCATATAGCCGTCCTTGTTGCAGTTTCTCCGGAAGTTCCACTCTCCGCCACCTTGCGTGATTAGCCAGATAGCGTTTGTTAGCCCGTTCCACACATTATTTTTGTTCAGCAACTCCGTGAGTTTAACTTTTACTCTGTATTTTCCATAGGAGAATCCATGGCGGGTTATGATTCCAACGCTTTCCTTTTTCCATTCTCCGAATTTTGTTTTTGGATTTTTTATGATGATCTTTTTTTCTTTCGGATCAGAAAAAACAGTTGTGCAGGGGTGTTTAGATGTTTGAAGAATGGTCGGGATCAATTCTTCTTTGGAGTAAAAGGAACGGTTCCAGTTGTAATCCATTTTAGAATAATTATCTTTTAGAATGTCAGCGATCACCGGGATGTTGTCCATTTTGGTGGAGATGTCAACATAGTTAATAAACTGTTGAATGGGTGCATTCTTATATAAATTACTGTCTTGTCCGCAGGTGGCGCAAAAATTTGAATTATCAAATTCACCTCCAAAACGTGAGCCATCAATATAAATTCCTGCTCCTAAGTTGGGCTGAGCAATAGCCTTAAGCTCTGTTTGAGACGTATTTGCAATTGTTGCTTTTAGATCTTTTCCTCCTCCATAACGAAAGAAATAATATGGATTCACAAAGTGCTCTTTGTTTTTCTGGTTGATATTTTGAATATAGGAAGGAATATTTTTAAGATCATTTTCGGTAGCAACTACTAACAGAAAACTATATTTTCCTACACGTGGATTACGCTGCCATCTGTTGTTCTCTCCATCACGGATGTATCGTTCTTCGTTACGGGGGTTTCCAAGAATCCGAAACGCATCTTCGATTTTATGAAAGGAATTGTCGGCAGCAACCGTAACTTTTTTAAAGGAAGTAGCAGTGTTTTCCCAGCTGCCGTAGAAGTTTTCTTCAGCTAAATAATTTTCACTTTTTGTGATTGAATCATACTCTTCAAACTTATAACTCTCGTTCTGATAATAGATCTTATAAAAAATGTTCAGCGGTGCTGAAGAGTTATTTTTGATTTCAAAATCGAAAGAAAACAAACCACCTTTTAACTGTTGAACAGAAGGAATAACAAAACCTCCGTTAGCATTGCCATAATCAAGAAAAATAGTTTTTTGCAAACTGTCGTTTTGCCAGTTCGAAAGAGGTGAAAAATGTTGGATGCTAAAATCGCTGCAGCTTAATGTTTCAGAGGAGGAATCAGTATCCCTGCCACAGGAAAAAGCAAGAGACATTGTAGCGATGAGCACAACCGTTTTTACGACAGAATGCGCATATTTACACGGATTATATTTATTTATTTCAGACATTTTTGTTTTTTACCACAGATTTCACAGATATACACGGATTATTTATGTGTTTTTTTTAACATTCAACATTCTAGACAACATGCGTCTTAAAATAATTAACTTTTAAAAACGATCTGTGTTTTTTGTCGTGTTTTGTTCTACATTATTAACCTTTGAATTCCTTGTTTTAAATCTATCGTATTAAAGTTTATTAAAAGGCCTAGTTTTATTTTAGACAACTTTAAATAAGTCAACAATTGAGCTTTATGTATAGGAGCAAGCTCCTCGACAGATTTGATTTCAATTATCACTGAGTCATTTACTACTAAATCTAATCGATATCCGGCATCTAGTTTTACGTCATCATAAATTAATGGCAATACTCTTTGTTGTTCAACTTTGAAACCGGCTTTTGTAAGCTCATAAAAAAAACAGGCTTCATAAGAAGATTCCAATAATCCCGGCCCCAAGGCTTTGTGAACTCTGAATGCGCAACCAATAATACCATAAGTAATGTCATTTAGAGTTTTATATTCTATTACACCCTCTTCCACCACTTTAAACTCCTCAATAGTTATATCCAAAATTATTTATTTTATTTCTGTGTAAATCTGTGTCATCTGTGGTGAATGCACAAATTTTATTAATGATCATTTATTTTTATCTGCGTTTGTCACGTTCTTCTGCGTTGAAATGCTGTATACCTGAACACTATTCGGCAAAAAAGGCAAGTTCTCGATTTGATCACATTTTTTCCCGCTGAAGTCGGCATCCGCACAGTTACACATTACAACAAGTACAGACGTTTTTTCTTTTGATAGAAATTTTCCTGTTATCAATTTAACAAATTCAAAATACTTCGGATTGTAATCTTTGGGATAACCTTTAAAATCTACATTCCCGATGATCAGATATCCGGAGTCTTCTTTTTCAAGAAGCTTGAGATCGAATCGCCAATCGGTATTTAATTTTAAATAGGTTTGTTTCTGTTCGGTATAATTTCCGGGAAAAAGTGTATCGCCAGAGTTTATAACTCCTGCTACAACCGTTTTCTTGTTGCTGATCCATTCTTTTTTAGGATCCTTTCCTTCTGAAACAAGGATCCATTCTTTACCGATGAAATTAAGGATTTTCCAAGTGTTTGTTTTTGTTTCAACCAAAAGGACATCCGTTTTTCCGTCAGTGTTGAAATCGCCAGAATAGGCATTGCTATTTGGATTCCAAAGAGGATCAGCTGCTACCGTATTTTCCCAAAGCTTCTTAAATTGTTTCGATTCCGGAGAAAAGGAAAACATGCCACGGCTTTTTTCTTTGAAACAAATGATCTCTTCTAAATTGTATTTGTCAGGGAAAAAATCGCCAACGAGAAAGACATCGTTAGGTGAAAAGTTTTCTGTTCCATTGGGTTTGTGTTTTGGTGTTATAGAAAAATTGTCACCATTATTAATTTCTTGTTTATCAAAAAAGATCGTTTGAAAAGGTGGTTTATTTTTCTCACCAATAAATCTTTTTTCATAGATAGCTTTTGCATCAATTGTGGAGGCGCTTCCTCTTCTGTCCGGACTTTCCCCATATACGATTTCAAGATCATCAATAATGACATCTGTTTTGCCTTTGTTCCAGACACCAACACCAAGGATATCTTCCTCAGAAAGTTTTTCAACAGGAAGAAAGTAAGAAGCGTTTATTTTTGTCCATTTGTTTTTAGGGAACGATTTGTTTTCTGTACTCTTTCCTTCCCAATAAACCGTTTCATTTTTGGAATTAACAACGGAGGCTGTAAGCACAGTGTTGGGGTTGTCGCTCAGTGGATATATCCAAGCGCTCATACTTATTTTTTTAGGAAAAGGGTTTCCGAGTTCGCTCAATTTTTTATTTACAGAAGGTCCATACTCTTTACCACCGCTTAAGTCAAAGGCTCTTGCGCCCGAATGTGCATTTGTTACTTTTATGTTTTCGGATCCGGAAACAGGAGTATCTGTTTCAAAATCAAAGTAAAGATTCGATTTTTCTGTCGCAACGGATTGTTCCGTGTTCTTGAATACAGCTATGCCTTTATAATCGAAGGTAACATCATCAATAAAAAAATCTTTTTTGTTTCTGTTCCAGGGGTAGACAGAAATTTTATTTGTTTCATTCAAAAACTCGGGAGCAATTTCGAAGTTAACCGAGGAGGTTGACCATTCATTTTTAGATTTAAAAACAATTGGCAGTCCGTCCCAATGAATGTTTTTCCCACTTCCATCATCAATCGATAAAACATACAATGCATCAGGATCGTCCTTTTTGAGCAGGGAGTTAAATGAAACCGTTATGTTTTTTAAATTTTGGAAGGAGGGAATGTCCTTCATTATTTTTGTGATAGATATGCCGTATTCTATTGCAGGGGAAAGTTGGCAGCTTTTTTTTCCGGAGGAAAAAACTTCCGTTGAAACAAATTCATCGTCACTGTTTTCAAAGTCAAAAAACTCGTTTAACAAGGAAACATCAAAGATGGAGTCCTTTTTAATTATTGTAACAACTGTATTGTTTGTAGATTGGCCGAGTTCGTTTCTAAGAAAAAGATAGGCGCCAAGAAATCCGGAAACGATAAAGAGGACATAAACAAGAATTCGTTTTTTTTGCGTGTTCATCTTCCGTGATCGCTTTTGAAATTAACTGACACGTAAGCTGTTCTTTTTATCAATAGACGCTTTAATGTCTTCCAGTTGTCCTTTTGGAATGGCATTAATTAAATTCTTGGTATATTCTGTTTGAGGGTTGTTGTAAATTGCATCGGCATCACCCATTTCTTCTACTTTCCCTTTGTTCATTACAACCATGCGGTCGCTCATGAATTTCACGACTGATAGATCATGTGAAATGAAAATATATGTGAAGTCAAACTCCCTTTTCAGCTCGTTTAAAAGGTTCAATACTTGTGCCTGAACAGAAACGTCTAATGCGGAAACCGATTCGTCACAAATGATAAATTTAGGTTTGAGCGCCAATGCTCTTGCAATACAGATCCGTTGACGCTGTCCTCCTGAAAATTCGTGGGGATAACGATAAAAATGTGACTCATTCATATTCACACGTTGCAGCAATTCAACAACACGCGCTTTGCGGGCTTTATCATTTTCTAAAATACCATGTACCTGCATCGGCTCCATAATAGCTTGTCCGATTGTGATGCGTGGGTTTAAAGAAGAATAAGGATCCTGAAAAATAATTTGTATGTCTTTACGGAGGTCACGCATTTTTTTGTTATCGAGACCGGTAATATTAATGCCATTAAAAATGATTTCACCGCCTGTTGGTTCAATTAAACGTAAAACGGTTCTTCCGAGTGTTGTTTTTCCGCAACCCGATTCACCAACCAATCCAAGTGTTTCACCCGGATATACATCGAACGAAACGTCATCAACGGCTTTTACGAAATCTTTTGCTTTACCAAACATTCCCTTTTTGATCGGGAAATAGGTCTTTAAATTTTTTATCTGTAAGATCGGTTCCTTCGCATATAATTTCTTGTGTGCTTCTTCGCGTTCTCCAGCGGAAACAACAAGTTTTTCAGTAACGTCAGAAACGGACTGTTTGCTTTCGATCATCTCACCTGTTTCGCTGGTTTGCATAAAGTCAGCAACTGTCGGTAGCCAGTGTAAGCGTTTATTCAATGGAGGACGACAGGCTAAAAGTCCTTTTGTATAAGGGTGTCGCGGATTAGCGAAAATTTCCATCACACTGCCTTGTTCAACAATTTTTCCTTTGTACATCA
Organism: Bacteroidia bacterium; assembly: GCA_044377775.1. GTDB lineage: Bacteria > Bacteroidota > Bacteroidia > 2-12-FULL-35-15 > 2-12-FULL-35-15 > 2-12-FULL-35-15. The sequence continues at coordinate 3,661 of JBILYL010000049.1, read as the reverse complement.
CCACCACCTTATCGGCAAGTTCGGCAATTACGCCCAGATCGTGGGTGATGAACATAATTCCCATATCGTGTTCGCGCTGAAGTTTCAGCATCAGATCTAAAATGGTTGCTTGAACGGTTACATCCAAAGCTGTGGTAGGTTCATCGGCAATTAAGATGTTGGGCTGACAGCTCATGGCCATTGCGATCATCACACGTTGCTTTTGTCCACCGGATATCTGGTGCGGGTAACTTTCAAAAATGTTTTCAGGACGAGGTAATTGTACTTCTTTAAAAAGGTCGATTGTAAGTTCTTTAGCAGCTTTTTTTGAAACCTTCTGGTGTAATAAAATAGCTTCCATTACTTGGTCGCCACAGGTATAAACCGGATTCAAAGAAGTCATTGGCTCCTGAAAGATCATTGCAATTTCGTTTCCACGAAGTTGTCGCATCTCTTTTTCAGAAAGCGTTACAATGTCAATCGGACCTTTGGTTTTGGAATGATAAATGATTTGTCCACCGGTAATTTTGCCTGGAGGATTTGGAATAAGGCGCATTACAGAAAGAGAAGTAACGGATTTCCCGGAGCCCGATTCGCCAACAATACCAATTGTTTCACCCTTTGACAAGGTAAATGAAATGTCATTTACAGCTTTTACGGTTTCGTCTTCTGAACGAAATTCAGTAACTAAATTCTTTACTTCAAGTAATGTTTCTTTTGCCATCATCCACGGATTTTTTCCAAAGAGTGCTAAAAGTACGTTTTGTTATGGAAATATGCAAATACAGAACCCCGAAGCGCCCAAGGCAGTAAAGAAATTGAGTGCGGAATGGAATTATTCCTTGTCTGGATAGATCCAGAGGGCAATTTTCCCGGGACTGCCGGGTATGGTAAGGTCAGCGCTTTCGTCACTCAGGTTGATGCGGACATCCCCGAATTTTTCTGATTTTACCGTCCACACAGTAAAACCCTGATGGGATTCACTTTTTCCAAAGTGATCATCAAAATAAGATTTAAAAGCATTAAATACTTTTTCGGTATTGTTTTGATTGTGGATATAAATATCGGATTGAATTTCATTTAAACCTTCATCGTCAAAATTATAAGAAACGTTATAGGAGTTGGAATCGTTGAGTTTAAATTCATAATACAAATATCCTTCATCCGCCTCAATAGCATTTCCGCTCTCTTTTGAAAGAATGGAATCCATTTTCTCCCCTAAATTAAATCCTCGGAATGTTCCGAATTCACTGCGCATTACACCTTTTAATTCTTCGCCATATTTATCCAAAGGAGATTTAGGTTCTGAACAGGAGCAAATAATTAGTGAGAGAAAAATGGAACTTAAAACGAATAGTTTTTTTGAGAAATACATCTGAATGATTTATTCGGTAAAGATAATAAATTTAGGTTACACGCATCGTGCCTTTCTGTAAACCGCTTTTCGTATCCGTAGATACAATTGGAACACAGCATGGTGTTTTAAAAGCATCAGGCGACCACCACATTTTTCTCTTCAATTAATGGCTGTCCCATAAAACGAAGCAAGAGTTGGGCAACAGTCAAAACATCTTTCTGACAATAGGCAACAATTCGCTTGAGATTTTTTTCCTCCCAATAAACACGGGCCACGTCCGAGCCATCGATATCATCTTTTGGTGTTGGAATGTCAAAAATGTTGGCAAGTAAATTCAGAGAAGTATAGTTTTTATAATCTCCAAACTTCCACAATTCCATCGTATCCAAGTGGTTTATTTCCCATGGTTTTTTTCCGGAAATGTTCAATGCTTTCGGAAGTTTAACTCCGTTTATCAGCATTCGTCTACATAAAAAAGGGAAGTCAAATTCTTTTCCGTTATGTGCACAGAGCATGTGTTCCTTGCGGTTAAAATGCTTATTCAATAAGGTGGAAAAATCTTCCAGAATTACTTTTTCATCATTACCTGAAAAGGATTTTACGCGAAAGGTGCCATCGTTGAAAAAACCGACAGAGATGCAAATTATTTTTGAAAATTCAGCATAAACACCGGCCTTTTTGTATAGCGACTCAGGCGTTTCTGCTTGTTGAAACCGAAATTTAGAATCCCATAAAGGCTTCATTTTTTCGTTCAGATCTTTGTATTTGTAAACGAGGGGAGCAGTTTCAACATCTAAAAAAAGAACATTTGTAATTTTTATATTTTCCAGCATAGTTTGTTATTTGATCATTACACCCTTTTTATTGATATGCGGTATAAGAATAAAATTTTCTTCTTTTATTGTTTCCGGGAGGAAGATATATTTTTTATCGTACATCACATTGTCGATAAAAAAACTGACCCAATATTCGTTGTTTATGCCAAAAAGGCTTTCCATGATGGGCTCAAATTTCACGAATGCTTTTGGTTCAATATCATCTAAAAAATGGCGCAGTGTTGATGTTTTTACCGTTTCTTCATTTACAGAACCATAACCATGAGACGAAACAAGTACTTTTTCTATTTTTTCGTCTTTTAAATTGAGCAAATAAACATTCCACTCCAACTCATTCAACTCATTCATTTCTTTAACTACCGCAACAGCAACGTTTTCAACCGCTGGCGGGGCAATGTCTTTTTTCATAAATAGATAATAATCTTTGTTTTTAAAATTCCACGTTACGAAACGGGAGCTCATTTTTTTGAATTCGATCTAACCGGGAGCAAGCCCCAATTGAAACAACTTTAGCATTCTAACTAATTCCCATACATCTCAAGGGCAGCATCAATATATGTAAAAACATCTTTCGGATGGTCTTCTGTTGGTAATTGTTTGTGGCGATTTTTCCCTAAACGGACAACCACCATTTTTTGGTCGGGAATACACAAAATGTATTGACCTAAAATTCCACGGGCATAATAAATAGTGTGCCCTTTGTAATCCGGAATCAACCACCAGGCATAACCATATTTTTTTTGTGGCTTCCCGTTTGTATCTGATAAATCAGCAATCTTTACGGAGGTCAAAACGTAATCCGTTGAAATAATTTGTTTGCCATTTACTTTTCCACTGTCTAGAAAAAGTTCGCCAATGCGGGCAAAATCAGGCGCATTGGAGTTAAAGCAGCAGTATACTTTTTCCATTCCATTTTCATGATCCATGCTCCAGAATGCGGAATTTTTTGCTCCCAAAGGTTTCCATAGTTTTTCTGAAGCATATTCACTTACTTTTTTACCGGTTGCTTTTTCCAAAATAAAACCAAGCAAAACAGTGTTGCCGCTCAGGTACTTAAAAATTTTTCCGGGTTCTTCTTTAACAGAATATTTGTCGGTCAGTTTTTTCAGATCCGACCCGTAATATGCCGCGGCAGGGTAGGCAAACGGACTCACATAGTTTTCGTCAAAATCAATACCGGAAGACATGGTCAGCAGGTGTTTAATCGTAAGCTTAGCATTTTCACCCGCTTTAAATTCAGGTAAAAAATCGCCTACAGGTTGCTCCGTGCTTTTTATCTTTCCTTCATCAATGGCAATTCCGATAAGTATTCCGACAAACGTTTTTGCCATCGAAAAGGAGTTGGAATATGAATCTTCTCCGTATCCGTCCCAATATTGTTCATGTATCAATGAGTCGTTTTTCACGATTACGTATGCTACAGAGCCAAGAGCCTCAAATTCTTGTTGTGCTTCCGGTGAAATTCTTTTGGAGTTGTATTTTTGGGAAT
>JBILYL010000048.1:0-11971 GCA_044377775.1 Bacteroidia bacterium | reverse complement strand
TTGTTTTCTTTCCCCCCGTAAAATCGAAAGGCAATTTTAGTGTAAGTTAACTATTAAAAATCATAATACAAATTCGCGATCGATGTTCTGATTCCGAAATATACGAATTGTGTGGTATTTGTCTGTTGTTCGGTTTTCTCGATCCTGTTTGTGAATCCAAGAACGATGTTAAAATTTGTAACAGGATTAACTAAATAGCCAATATGAAAATCCTGATACATGATAATTGTTTTCAAACCCTGTGTAGTAGATATATTATCCAGATCCTGCGTGATCGGAAATGAATTATCTGCTTTAAAAACATTTCCTCCGAAATTATTATCCAGGCTGTCATTCCCCTTAACGGCATAATTCGCCTTTACTTGAAGGAAAAAATCTTTCAAACGATAATTTATGAATCCAACCATTTCATAAAAATTGGCACCAAGAGGGTGCGCAAGAGCTTGGTTGTAATGCGTATAACTTTGATACGCATTTTCGGAAGCATAGGCATAAGGGCGAACGCGGTTATATTCCATTTGAATGTGAAGATTTTTTATCGTGAATACATCAAAATACTTGAACCCGGCCTGGTAACCATATTTTTTTCGTATATCGCCCCTTCCTTTATTTGAATACACATCATCAAGCATGTACTGTCCGTATAACGATATTGAATTTGTAATTTTTAGTTTTAACGTTGCACCCAGCAACACATTGTTTTTATTGTGCAAACCAAAAGCCAGAGCATTCACTCCAATCAACGGATCGAATGTATTAAAATTCGTATGCTGACGGTTGTTTGTATCTGCTGCTTCCCAGATCATCCCCTGAAAGAGCCCTAATTGTATACGGTGAAATAAATTCACACTTAGAAACTGGAAGCTTCCTGTTTTTTTCTGAAACAGGCGTTCCACATGCGGAGGTGTTTTAACACCGCCATTTGTAAGATTCATGAACGAAGTATACAAATTGGTATACTGAATGTTTTTGTATGTAGTTGTTAATCGTGCAAAGGGATAGTTGAATGAATTATCGGACAATAAGAGCGAACGGTATCCGTCACCAACAAAATGTTTACCGTGTCCGATCTGGATATTAAACATTTTAACAGGGGAATACGAAATAGAACCGGAGGCCATTGCATAGTCATATCCGTTCTTCTTAAAATCTTTGGAGCGACCTTGTCCGGGCACAACGGCATACTTGTAATTTGCTGTCTGCGGAAATAGATCATCTGTTCCATCAATGTAATCATCAATGTATTGTGCGTATGTCGCCTGATTTTCATAGAAGGACGATTCGAAAGCAAATTTTTCTCCGATGCTACCACGCACTAAAAATCCACGGGTATTTTTGTATAGCTTTTCACCGCTTGAATCAGCCAGATCCATACCCAATTCCAGGTTAAAAAGAGGATCGATGCTGAGGTGAAATTTATCGGCTGTATCATTAACAATAAAAAGGCTTTCCTGCTTTAATTTCCGGTAGATCAACGATCTCGATTTATCTTTTTTCTGGTAGGTAATGGGAACAATATTGGGTTTGAAAGAGGAACTGTATTCTGAATAAACTTTTTCCGTTTTATTTTTTGCTGATGTTGTTGTATCCTTAACAATATCGATCAAAGAAAAAGATCTTTCATTCGACAATCCCCACTCCCTATTCAATGGCAGGTTCTGCTGTGCGAACAACAAGGATGGAAGCAAGAATAATATGCAGAAAATATTTTTCATTGTGTTGACCAAATGAGATTGCTTCGCTTGCAATAACGTGTTATAGTTTGTCTTTTACCTCCGAATAAACTCCGGCAACACCTTCTTCTAAATTGATCTTATGCTTCCAACCAAAAGAATGAAGTTTACTTACATCCATTAGTTTACGGGGTGTTCCATCCGGTTTGCTCGTATCAAATTTCAATTCACCATCAAAGCCAACAATCTTTTTTACGAGCAGCGCTAAATCTTTAATCGTTATATCTTCTCCAACACCAATGTTAACCAATCCCGCTTCATTGTAATTTTGCATCAAATAGAAACAAGCATCTGCAAGATCATCAGCATGAAGAAACTCACGCATAGGCGAGCCTGTTCCCCAGATCTCAACGCTTGCCGCATTTTCCTTTTTTGCGGTATGGAACTTCCTGATCAATGCAGGCAAAACATGAGAATTTTTCAGATCGTAATTATCGTTGGGGCCATATAAATTTGTCGGCATAACAGAAATGAAATTGCATCCATACTGGCTGCGATAGGCATCACACATCTTTATACCGGCAATCTTTGCGATTGCATAAGGTTCATTTGTTTCCTCCAGCAAACCGGTAAGCAAATACTCTTCCTTCAATGGCTGTGGAGCCATTTTAGGATAGATACAAGATGAACCCAGAAACATTAATTTTTTTACTCCATTCAAATAGGAATGATGAATCACATTACTTTGAATCATAATGTTCTCATAAATAAAATCGGCACGATAGGTATTATTGGCAATGATACCGCCCACTTTAGCAGCAGCTAAAATAACGAGATCGGGCTTTTCGTTTACAAAAAAATCAGCAACAGCTTGCTGATTTCTAAGGTCCAATTCTTTTGAGGTACGGCTTACAATATTTGTAAAACCGTCTTTTTGTAATCTTCTGACGATTGCAGAACCAACCATCCCGCGGTGTCCCGCAACATATATCTTATCGTTTGTAGTCATATAATTATTCGTGAAAGTTCATCACATCATGTCCACCATCCAATAAATATTTATCTCTTTCAAACAATCTCAGATCGCTCGCCACCATTTCACTTACCAATTGTTCAAGTGTATATTTGGGCTCCCAGCCTAATTTCGTTTTTGCTTTTGTAGCATCACCAATTAATAATTCAACCTCTGTCGGACGGAAATAACGGGGATCAACTTCTACGATCACATTGCCTGTAGCAGCATCAATTCCTTTTTCTTCCACGCCTTTTCCTTCCCATCTTATCTTCATTCCCAGTTCAGCGAAAGCCAATTCAACAAATTTACGTACAGTGATCTTAACACCTGTTGCCAGTACAAAATCGTCTCCTTCTTCCTGCTGCATCATCATCCACATACCTTCAACATAATCTTTTGCATGTCCCCAATCGCGCTCTGCATCAAGGTTTCCAAGAAACAACTTCTCCTGCATCTTCAAGTGAATTTTTGCAACTGCACGGGTGATTTTACGGGTAACAAATGTTTCACCACGCAAAGGACTTTCATGATTAAATAAAATACCGTTACACGTATACATTCCATAAGCTTCGCGGTAATTTTTAGTGATCCAGAAGCCGTATACTTTCGCAACACCATAAGGTGAACGAGGATAAAATGGAGTTGTTTCTTTTTGAGGAATTTCCTGAACATAGCCATACATCTCGGATGTAGAAGCCTGATAAAAACGTGTTTTCTTTTCCAGTTTTAAGATCCTGATCGCTTCAAGGATACGTAAGGTTCCTATTGCATCAGCATTTGCTGTATATTCAGGAGAATCAAATGAAACTTTTACATGTGATTGTGCAGCAAGATTGTATATTTCATCCGGTTGCGTTTCCTGAATGATTCTGATAAGATTTGTAGAATCGGTTAAGTCACCATAATGCAAAATGAAATTCACTTTTTTCTCATGCTGATCTTTATATAAATGATCGATACGACCAGTATTGAACATTGAGCTTCTGCGTTTGATTCCGTGAACGATATAACCCTTGCTCAGCAACAATTCTGCTAAATAAGCGCCATCCTGACCTGTAACTCCTGTTATTAATGCAACTTTACTCATTTTGATATTTTTAAAATTATATGCAATTATACGAAATAAATGCATTAAAAAGAAAAAAGCCCCTCCGAAGTATCGGAGAGGCTCATAAATAGTATAAACTCAAATTTGTTATTTAGTAATAACGATTTGTTTTACAATGTTTTTATCATTTGAAATTACTTTCATTGAGTAAACACCTGCTCCAAGTCCTGATAAATCAAGGGAAGTAGTTGAACTCGCTACTGCAGTTGAATAAACCAATTCTCCAATCATATTGTAAACTTCAATGTTTGCTTTAGTTACAGCGAACATATCAAGTGTAAACAATCCCGAATTAGAAGGATTTGGATAAACATTGAATACACCCATAGTTGCATTTGCTATGCCTGTAGAAATAACCGTTACCACTGTCGTTGAAGTACTTGTATTACATCCACCAGCAGAAGTAACTGTTAAAGTAACAGTCCAGGTACCTGCTGAAAAAGTATGAGAAGGGTTAGCCGTGTTATCAACTGGAGAGCCATCACCAAAATCCCAAGCATACGTTACTGCACCTGTTGAAGTACTAGTAAATGCAATCAATGGAGTAGCAGTAGTATTTTGTGTAAAAGAAGCAACAGCATTAGGAGTAATGTTTAAAAAGGTTGCTTTTGTATCCAAACAGCTAGATAACAAACCACCTAGTGTGAACAAAGTAACAGTATCTATGCCTGAAGCGGGGTAGGTATATGCAGCATTTGTACTCCATTGAAGAGGAGATCCATCACCCATATCCCAAGCATAAATTGAATCTGGAACTGTATTCCAGAAAGCATTGTAAGCTCCATAATTATACATACGGTTGTTTAAGATTGCTGCTTGAGTAGTTGTGTTTGTAAATGTTAATGCTGTACCCAAACACATAGTGGTTGCTGAAGGCGACATCGTATAGTCTGTATTGATTGGGTAGCTTAAAACTGGTGCAATAATCGCCTCTGGAGCATCTGGTGCAGCAAGAGCTGATATTTCATACCAACCTCCAAATGTAGGGGCATTGATGTGAGACAAGGTTTCAGTATACGTTGCTACTGTCGCATTGTTTGTTACAATAGCAATTGTATCTGTTGCAGTGGTATTTTTAATTGCAACCGCATAATTTCCTGTGACAGTTTGCGCTGAAGCAAACATTGCAGTGCTAAAACCAATTGTTGTGTTTAGTAAAATAGTTTGCGTTGCAATCGGTGTTGTAGGAACATTTAAAGCATTAACGTTATACAAAACTACTGTTGCAGTCAATGTTTGAGCAGGGTTAACAGCATCTTGAACGCCACCAAAAAACGAGATTCCATGAACAGTTAATGTTCCTGTGTTCAAAAATGTTTGAGACCACTCCGTAACGGTAGGATCAACATTATACAAAAAATACGAGCTTGTTCCTTGTGTTTCTTCTTTCAAATATGAGTACCATGTCGTGTCGTTCCCACAAGTCATTGTACGCATGGATGCTGATTTGCTTTCTTTATTAAAAGAAATTGCTGGTTTTACTGTTGGTTTAGGAGTACTAAGTTGTAGCGTTCCTTGAGCAAAAGCTCCAAATCCAAACAGCGTGATTGTTGCTATTAGTAAGTTTTTTTTCATTTTAAATGTAGTTTTTAAAGTGTTAAATTTTATTAATTTTACAAAAGTATCAAAAAAAGAGAACCCTTTTAAATATTTATGCAAACTAAAAAAAGCAGTCGGATTTTAATTTACAACAAACCAATTATTAAGCAGATTGGGCTTATTATAGAGCAGGTTTTGATTGGTGGTATAGTCTACGACCTTTTTACCTGCAATTTCGCAAATTGCTTGCCCGGCAGCAGTATCCCATTCCATTGTAGGAGCAAAACGGGGATACACATTGGCACTGCCTTCTGCAACCAGGCATAGTTTTATAGAACTGCCAGAAGATAGAAAGTCAATCTCTTTATGAATGGTTTTTAATCCGTCAATAAACATTTCCGTTTCTTCAGAAAGGTGTGAACGGCTCGCTACAACTGTGAATTTTTTATTGGTAGTTTCTAACGGTAATTTATTTGACGATTTTATTAGTTCTTGTAGGTTAAGGAAATCAGATGTTGGGTTTTGAATTTCAGATTTAAAACACCCAACATTTTCTGCAGCAAAATAAAGTGTTTTAGTAACGGGAACGTATATTACTCCGAGAATAGATTTTTGCTTGTGGATCAAAGCGATGTTCACCGTAAATTCCCCATTGCGTTTTACAAACTCTTTTGTTCCATCCAATGGATCGACCATCCAAAAATATTCCCACTTGCTGCGTTCTGCGTAATCTATACTTTCCCCTTCTTCACTTAACAAAGGGATCCCTGTAGATTTTAATATTTCAGCTATAACATTGTGCGCATTTTTATCCGCCAATGTTAATGGTGATTTATCATCTTTATGTTCAACAGCAAAATCAGAATTGTATACTTTTAAAATTTCCTCTCCAGCTTTTAAAGATGCGCGGATTGCAGAAAACAATAATTCCTCCAATTTATAATTCATAATCTGTCATCTCTTTAGTAGCCAGCCTTCGAAGCGCCAATATTTTCAATTGGATGCCAGGTTGTTTTTATTTCCTGTGTGTCAAAAATGAAATACGGACTTTCTGCTTTCTCTGTTGCAATATTTATTTTATTATAAACAAAAACTCGTTTCACATTTAGAGAAGCGTTTTCTTTTATTGTTTTTATTTCTGCTTTGTTATTACGATAATAAATCACCGTATTTACATCCATGTGATTTGAAAAATGTTCGTGCAATTCTGCAGATGTTCCAGTTAAAATATTTACAACACCTCCTGGCAGATCGGATGAATTTAAAACTTCTGCAAAAGTAACTGCGCACAATGGCTTCGTTTCAGAAGCTAAAACAATACACGTATTTCCTCCAGCAATTACAGGAGCAATGGCTGTTACCAATCCTAGCAAAGAAGTAGTTTCGTCTGCTATAATTGCAACTACTCCAGTTGGTTCTGGAACAGAAAAATTAAAATGCGAAGATGCAACGGGATTTACGGAGCTGTAAATAGCTTGAAACTTATCACACCATCCCGAATAATAAACCATTCTATCTATCGAAATTTCTACTTCTTGTTTTGCAGCAGCTAGTGTTGAACCTTGTAAAACCAATTCAGAAATAAATTGCTCTTTTCTTCCTTCTAACATTTCTGCAATACGATATAAAATTTGAGCACGATTAAATGCAGCTCTACTTCCCCAACCTGATTGTGCTCCACGAGCAGCCACTTCAGCATTTCTAAAATCTTTGCGTGAACACAAACAAATATTTGCCATCACATCTCCTTTTTTATTTTTTAAAGGATAATATCTTCCAGATTCTGTTCGAGGAAATTGTCCTCCGATATAAATCTTATACGTTTTTTGTATTTCTATCCGTGCCATTTTTTTCTTTTTAAATAGTTAGATATGCTCCTAATCCATGCAAACCACCTTCTCTTCCAAAGCCACTTTCCTTGTATCCGCCAAACGGAGAAGTAGGATCAAATTTGTTATACGTGTTTGCCCAAACAACTCCTGCTTTTAATTTACTTGTCAGATTAAATATTTTAGATCCTTTGTCAGTCCACACTCCTGCTGATAATCCGTAAGGAATATTGTTTGCCTTTTCTATCACTTCTTCAATTGTTCTGAATGTTTGAATTGCCAAAACGGGTCCAAATATTTCTTCTTGCACAATTCTATGCGATTGAGAAACATTTAAAAATAGTGTTGGCTTACAAAAATTTCCTTTTTTAGGAAGTCTGCATGATGGCTGATAAATTTCGCCTCCTTCATTTTTCCCTATCTCTATGTATTCCTGAATTTTTAATAATTGTTGTTTTGAATTGATTGCTCCAATATCTGTGTTCTTATCCATTGGATCTCCAACTTTCAAAGTTTCCATTCTGTCTTTCAGCTTACGAATCACAATATCAGCAACACTTTCCTGAACAAACAAACGAGAACCAGCACAACACACATGTCCTTGATTAAAAAATATTCCGTTGATTATTCCTTCTACTGCTTGATCTAATGGCGCATCTTCAAAAATAATATTTGCTGCTTTTCCTCCTAATTCAAGTGTGCATTTTTTATCTGTTCCTGCAATAGATTTTTGAATCCATTTTCCAACATTGGTAGAACCTGTGAATGCAATTTTATCGATGTCCGGATGATTTACAATTGCTGCACCTGTTTTTCCTGCACCTGTAATAATATTGACCACACCTTTTGGTAAACCACTATCACGAATCAATTCAGCAAGTTTCAAAGCCGTTAAGGGAGTTGTTTCGGCAGGCTTCAGTACAACTGTATTTCCTGCAGCCAATGCAGGAGCTATTTTCCAAGCTGCCATCAACAAAGGAAAATTCCAAGGAATAATTTGTCCGGCTACTCCTAATGGTTTTGGATTTCTATTTGGAAAAGCATATTCTAACTTATCTGCCCAACCTGCATAATAAAAAAAGTGGTTGGCTGCCAAAGGAACATCAATGTCGCGACTTTCACGAATTGGTTTTCCGCCATCCATCGTTTCAATTACTGCAAACTCTCTTGCTCTTTCTTGCATTAATCTTGCTATTCGATAAATGTACTTTCCTCTTTCCTTTCCTGACAACTTACTCCATTTACCAAAAGCCGCACGAGCTGCTTTCACTGCTTTATCTACATCTTTTTCATCCGCATCGGCAACTTCGGAAATTTTTTCATCTGTTGCAGGATTGTAAGTAGCAAAATATTTTTTGCTGTTTGGTTTTACAAACTCTCCGTTAATAAACAAATCATATTGTTTTTTTATCGAAACATGTTTTGAATCTTCCGGAGCGGGATCTAATTCCCAGGCTGCATTGAATTTTAATTTTAGTTCTTTTTTTGACATTTATTTTTACCTTATCAGTTTTAACCGCAGATTCGCAGATTTCTTATCGCTTATTTATTTTGGCAGATTCTATTTCTGCTATTTTTTCGTTAATGCAAATCTCTTAAAAGTTAATGAACTCTCCCCGAAATTAATAAGGAGGCCTACCGGGCATTTAGAAGCTGCCAAATAGTTTATTGTTTGTTCTAAGTGGTCTTCAACAATACCATTTTGGACTTTTACTTCTAAAATGATCGTATCAAAAATTACAAAATCTGCAACAAACGAATGCGGTAGAACAATTTGCTTATACTTAACTTCATATATTTTTTCTCTTTGAAAAGGAATGTTTCTTTGCGTAAACTCCCATTCCAAAGCATCCTTATAAACAATTTCAGAGAACCCTTTCCCAAGCTCTCTATGAACTTCCATACAAATACCAATGATTTTAAGCGTCTCATCTTGAAACTTGTAATCATTTTTATCCCAATACTCAGCAGTAGGCTCAGCCACAACCCATTTTTCTTCTACTACAAAATCTGCCATAATAATTTTTTACGTTATAAAAATCTGCGAATCTGCGGCTAAAATAGTCGGTCGCTGGTTTAATCTTTTGAAAAATAATCTGAACACTGATAAACTCCTGTATTTTGCTTAGCGATTTGCATCAATACATCATTCGCCAAACTACTCGCTCCGAAACGAAACCAATCGTTACTCAACCAATCTGCGCCCAACGTTTCATTCACCATAATTAAATATTGCAAGGCTAATTTAGATGTTGAAATCCCCCCTGCAGGCTTCATTCCAACCATTCGCCCAGTTGCATAATAATAGTCGCGAATGGCTTCCAACATAACCAATGTTACTGGCATCGTTGCTGCCGGAGAAATTTTCCCAGTGGATGTTTTAATAAAATCTGCCCCAGCATACATGGCGATATCACTCACTTTTCTGATATTATCCAATGTAGAAAGCTCACCTGTTTCAAAAATGACTTTCAATCTAGCTTTTCCACACGCTTGTTTTATGGCTGCTATTTCGTCAAATACAAAATTGTAATTCCCTTTTAAAAATTCGCCACGAGATATAACCATATCAATTTCATCCGCACCATTGTCAATAGCAAATTTTGTATCAGAAATTTTGATTTCATGAGTAGATTGTCCGCTTGGAAAAGCGGTAGAAACTGAAGCAACCTTTACGCCTGTACCAATTAAAGCATCTTTTGCCGTTTTAACCATAGAAGGATAAACACAAACCGCTGCTACTGTTGGCAAACCAGGAATAATATCGTGTAAATGCGCTGCTTTGTAACACATCTGTTTTACTTTCCCTTCTGTATCTTTCCCTTCCAAAGTAGTCAAATCAATCATGCTTAAGATCATTTTCATGCCTTGCATTTTCGACTCTTTTTTGATGCTTCTCGTGGTAAATCGTGCTACACGCTCTTCAACTCCAACTTGGTCTACGGTTGGTGTAATTCTAAAATCGGGAATAGTAGTTTTAGTGCTCATTCAGCTAGAAAATAAATGGATAGCAAAGATATTCAAAAAATTTCTTTCCCCAATTTTAAAAAAGGTGATACATTTGCCCAAGATAATGAAAACAAACAACTTCTATAAAGGAATGGGCAAAAACAGCGCAATGATGTTTTGTATAATGTGCTGCATTTAATTTATAGAAGGACTTTTACATATATTTGAACTCAATTCAAAGGTCTTTCCAAACAGGTTAGACCTTTTTTGTTTTATATTTATACTATGAACTCGAAAATATTTCCAACAGATAAAATTTTACAACGAGCAGACAAAGAACAACTACTCAAACAAAAGGGAATGGCGATTTGGTTCACGGGCTTAAGCGGTTCGGGGAAAACGACTATCGCTATTGATTTAGAAAGAGAGCTTTACAAAAAGGGGTTACTCACTCAGATATTAGATGGGGATAATATTCGCAGTGGCATTAACAGCAATTTAGGTTTTAGTGATGCCGACAGAATTGAAAACATCAGAAGAATTGCTGAAGTAACGAAACTTTTTGTGGAATGCGGAATAATTACCATCTGTTGTTTTGTCAGTCCGACCGAAGAGATCAGGACCATTGCAAAAAACATTATTGGAAAAAATGATTTTGTGGAAGTATTTGTAAATACACCTTTAGAAATTTGTGAAAAAAGGGATGTAAAAGGATTATATGCAAAAGCGAGAAAAGGAGAGATAAAAGATTTTACGGGAATCAATGCTCCATTTGAAAAACCTGAAAACCCAACAATTGAAATTACGGATGCATTGAGTATCGAAGAATGCGTAAAAAAGATATTGGCTAAAATAAATTTATGAAAAATTACAACCTGACACATTTAAAAGAGTTAGAGAGCGAAAGTATTTATGTTTTGCGCGAACTGGCAGCACAATTTGAAAAGCCGGCTCTACTTTTTTCGGGTGGAAAAGATTCCATCGTATGTTTTCATTTGGCACGCAAAGCCTTTGCTCCCGCAAAAGTTCCCTTTCCATTGGTGCATGTTGATACCGGTCATAATTTTGAAGAAACCATCACGTTCAGAGATGAATTGGCAAAAAAACATGGCGCTCAGTTGATCGTTGGATCAGTTCAACAAAGTATTGATGAAGGGAAAGCTATTGAGGAAAAAGGATTTAGTGCCAGCAGAAATGTTTTACAAACGGTTACGCTTCTTGAAACCATAGAAAAATATAAGTTCGATGCATGTATCGGAGGAGCGAGAAGAGATGAGGAAAAAGCAAGAGCGAAAGAGCGCTTTTTCTCCCACCGTGATGAATTCGGACAATGGGATCCAAAAAACCAACGACCTGAATTGTGGAATTTATTTAACGGAAGAAAACATGTAGGTGAACATTTCAGAGTCTTCCCGATAAGTAACTGGACAGAAATGGATGTGTGGCAATATATCTTACAGGAGAATATTGAAATCCCAAGTATCTATTTTACACATGAGCGCGAATGTTTTGTCCGTGACGGTGTTATTTATGCCCACTCTCATGTGATACCGCTCAAACCAAATGAGAAAGTTGAAAAAATGCAGGTTCGATTCAGAACGATCGGAGATATCAGTTGTACCGGAGCCGTACTTTCTAAAGCAAATTCACTGGAAGAAATTGTTGAAGAAGTAGCGTCAACGCGCGTAACCGAAAGAGGCAGCAGAATAGATGATAAACGCTCTGAAGCGGCTATGGAAGACAGAAAAAAAGCTGGATATTTTTAAACGAATTAACAACATTAAATGTCATTTCGAGCGGAGTCGATTGTCAGTTCGAGCGGAGTCGAGAACGAGGTTAATATAAGTAAGAAAAGTGT
>JBILYL010000267.1:0-4100 GCA_044377775.1 Bacteroidia bacterium | reverse complement strand
GAAGTAATAAATTCATATAATATACCTGCAGATGTGCGTATTACGTATTCCAACTCAAACTTTCCTTTAGGTTCTTTTTTAGGAAGAGCCGGACCTTTTTTACCATTTTCCGGTGGAGCAACGGTAAGAGAAGTCATTGGATTAACGAACGTCTTGAGTATTTTAGGGACTTTAGGACCTTGTTTTTTCTTTTTTGTACTTTGGATCAGCTGTTCGATAAGTTCATCGTGAACAATTTCAGGTTCATCATCATCACCATTCTTGGATTTAGGTTTTCTACCACCTTTACCACGTTTCTTCTCTTTAGCAGGCTTGATAATCTCTTTCACTTCCTTTTTCACAATCACTTTCACAACATTCTCTTCTTTCAAAGGCTTCACAGATCCTTTCGATTTAACAATCTCAACTTTTGCGATTGGTTTCTTAACAACTTTAGAGGAATTAAGGCTTTTTTTAGCAGGAAGAGGCTTAGAAATTTTCTTCGCAACCGGTTTTGCCAGTTTTTTAACGATAGCCTTAACAACAGGCTTGGATATCTTCTTTTTCACTGGCGGAGCCGACTTCAGCTGCTTTTTAGCAGCAGGACGCACAAGCTTAGTAACTTTCGTTACTTTCTTCACCGTTTTAACGGGTTTAGTCTTTTTTCCGGCAGCAGGACGGCTAGACTTAGCGCTATTAGTCACTTTCGCCTTTTTAGCACCGTTTGCTTTAACCGGTTTTATATTTTTATTCACCTTTTTCGGTGCACTTTTCTTCTTAGCCATTTGAATTGTAATTAAACGAATCTCACGCAATATATAAAAAAATTCTAATCTTCCTATAGGTATGTTTTGTTAAAAAATATTAAAACTGCTTTTTTATATGAAAAGATAAACACTATATTTGCGCCCTCAAAAATAATGGCGAGGTAGCTCAGATGGTTAGAGCGCAGGATTCATAACCCTGAGGTCTCGGGTTCAACTCCCGATCTCGCTACAAAGAAAGCCCCTGATAATCAGGGGCTTTTCTGTTTTTAGGAAATTACGAATATGTCAATTTTTACTTTTGGAGGCAGGTTTAGACGAGTTTTTAAAAAAAAAGTGGCTTATTTTCCGTTAATAAATCAATTTCCAAAAAGCCTATATTAGTGCTGAAAAAGCAACATATTATTCTTTTAAAAAAGCTTTCGCCATTCGATCTTGTTCAGCTTTAGAAATCCCGTGCTTCTTTGCAACATCTGTCCATTCATTTATAGCTTCAGCTACTTGTTCTATTATTTCGTGAGCTTCTTCTTCAGATAAACGAAAAAAGGCCGCCATGCTCAACGCTAAAGCTAGATCCAGTGAATTGTCTTCTTCAGATATATTTAAACTCAACCCGGTACCATGGTCAACAGGATTAATATCATATGCTGGCGAAAGTATCCATCCGCTTCTTGTCAGAATAAAACCATGGTTGCGCAAATGGTCGTCTGTATTCTTTACCGATATATAAAAAACAATTCGTCTCCAAAGTTCTTTTAGATCTTCTTCTACTTGAGCCCCATTTTTAATTATAAATTCAGCCAGTTCCAAATAACTTGCGCCTTCCGAGCCTACACCATCCGTATAACCTAATAATGTCATTGCAGACGCAAAATGTATTCTTTCACCTTTAGTTGTCCGATCAAATCTTTTTGTCAAATATGTGTGGTTCTTATTATTGAATTTTCTAATTGCTCCTTCTGCCACATTTAGTCCTGCTTTTACTGCTAATTCATTTACTACCATTTCCCAGGCTCCTACATTTTTATCATCATTTACACTTGGGAATTTTGCAATCCACAGCTCTCCTTTTGGATCAACGATGCTTGCTTTGGGTCTTGCTCCTCCTAGCGAAGCTCCTGGTGCGATTAGCATATTCAACCATTTTAAATATTCTGTATCATCTGTATTATCTTCTTCAAATTTCAAACTTGCATGTTCCAATTCTCTTAAAGATGCCCATGGTGGTGTTGCCATATCTTTATTATCGTTCAAAAATGGGCCATCTAGGCTTTCTTTGAAACGCAGGGCTCCCATACGATGCACATCAAATACTCCTAATAAATAATCAGAAGGTAACAATGTTTTTTCTTTTCGTTCTTCTTTTCTAGCAAGAATTGCTTCTCTTCTTTTCATTAATGTTTCGCCCCATCTATCTGGTGAAGAATCAAGAAAAATTCCGAAGTTTCTTTTTTCTTCTTGCAAATATTGTGGGCCATTATAAAAGTGTAAATCAGGATCAATCATCTGGGAAAAGCCAATTGCCAACCATTCCTTTGCGTATTCAAAAGAAAATGTTTCTTTCCCTTTCGAAGGAATAACTGAAAGCGTTCCCATTAATGTTGGTTCTTTAAAATCCTCCCAATTAGCATAAACGAATATTGTTTTTTTTGCTGCCATTTTATTTTTATTTTTTAGGTGCTCTGCTCTTAACTGTTAAGTTCGCATCTTGTAATTTTCTACCTAGCTTATCATCTGCCGCCATTGATAACAGATCTTTTTCTAAGCCTAATATAAACAGAACTTGCATATATGTACCCATCGCCACTGTTGGCGTTCCTTTCTCAATTAACCACAAAGTAGAACGAGCAATGCCTGCACGCTCAGAAACCTGCTCTGCACTAAGTTTTCTTCGCAAACGTGCTAATTTGATGTTCTCTCCAAATTCATTTAAGATTCTTTGAAGTGATGGTAGAATGGGTTGCTCTTTCTTCATAATGTTTTGTATATCGTACAAATATATAAAAAATGTTTGACATACAAAACATTATGAAAATTATTTTTTTGAAGAGCTTTTCTTCTTATGCTTAAAAATTTCAAAGCTTTGGGCTACTTCAGATAGCACACGCTCGTCAATATAATGTGCTTTCATAACCTCTTCGCCAGAATGTCCGGTAACTTGTGTTGCATATAGGTGAGAAATGTATGTTTTACGTAGATTATAAAATGTAATTTTGCGCCCAATATAGTCGGGATAATGATATAAAAAAATGACCAAATATGGAAATAGTACCAACAAAAAAAACAAAAAGTATTTTTAGCAAACCTACCTTCTATTTATGGGTACTTTATTTATGCGTGTTTCCCTTTTGCGTCAAAGCTCAAGAATTATTTCCCTATCAATCCAAGGATGGACTGTATGGCTATCTAGATAAAGGTTTAAATATTATAATTCCTTCAAAATATATTTATGCGGGCTATTTTAATGATGATGGATTTGCTCATGTGATTTTAAATGAAAAATATGGGATTATTGATTTAACAGGAAAAGAGCTTACCCCCTTTAAATACGATCGTATAATTGACCTATCCAAAGGACTTGCAAAGGTAGAATTAGATAAAAAATATGGCCTTATAGATAAAACAGGTAAAGAAATAATATCGCCAAAGTATGATAAGATTGGTAATTACGTTGCCGAATACATGGATTATTTCTCAACTCCAAAACTGGAGTTAGTGGTTTTGGATGGAAAATATGGCTTTATAGACAAAACAGGCAAAGAAGTTATCCCACTAAAATATGAAGATGTTTCAGGATTCTCTGAAGCTGGACTTTCATCTGTTAAACTGAACAACAAATTTGGCTATATAGATACTACTGGCATTGAAATTATACCAATAATTTATGATGAAATTGGGTATTTCGGCGATGAACCTATTCCTGTAAAATTAAATGGCAATTGGGGATTCATAGATACAAAAAACAAACTAATTATTCCAATAAAATACAACAATGTTGGACTTTACTTTTCAGAGGGATTGATTGCAGTGAGCTTGAAAAATAAATGGGGATTTATGGATGATTCAGGAAAAGTGGTTGTTCCAACAAAGTATGATAATGTTAATTATTTTCAGGAAGGATTTGCAGCAGTTGAATTAAAAGGAAAGTTTGGTTTTGTTGATAAAACAGGTAAAGTTGTTATTGCCATTAAGTATTTAAGTGTTGGAGACTTTATAAATGGGAAAGCGCTAGTAAATCTAAAAGACGATAGTGGTTTTTATATAGATAAAAAAGGCAACATCGTTCAATAACTAAAATGAAATATTTAGTAAGTATTACTAAATATAGTACTTTTTTAGTAGTAATTCCGCTAAAAT
>JBILYL010000266.1:0-4102 GCA_044377775.1 Bacteroidia bacterium | reverse complement strand
CTTCCGTCATATTGCGTGATCAACAAATTGGATTCTTTTGAAGTAGAAACCGGAATAAGATCGGTAAGATCCATCGGAGCAATGATGATGCCCGCTGCGTGAATTCCAGTTCCACGGACAGAACCTTCTAGTATCAAGGCCTCTTTCAGCACGCGGGATTGCATGTCGTCACCTGCAAGGATGGCGCGCAATCTTTTTACATCTTCTAAATCTTCTTTGGTGAGTCCTTCTTTTTCTTCTAAACTCCCCTCGCCTATCATTGGCGCTCTGAGAACGCGTTTTAATTCAATTCCGGGTTTATCAGGTACCATTTTCGCAAGCATGTTTGATTCCTGCAAAGGAAGATCCAAAACGCGTGCAACATCTTTGATACTCATTTTTGCAGCCATTGTACCGTAGGTAACAATTTGTGCTACTTGATTTTTTCCATATTTATCAACCACATAATCAATCACTTTTTGACGACCTTCATCATCAAAATCAGTATCGATATCGGGCATTGACTTACGGTCGGGATTCAAGAAACGTTCGAAAAGTAAATTGTATTTGATCGGATCGATGTTCGTAATTCCAATACAAAAAGCAACTGCAGAACCGGCTGCAGAACCACGGCCGGGACCGATTAACACACCGATATCGCGGCCAGCCTTAATGAAATCGGCCACAATAAGGAAATAACCTGCGAATCCCATTGTTTTGATCGTGAACAATTCAAAGTTCAATCGCTCTTCCACTTCAGGAGTAATTTCTATATAACGTGCTTTCGCACCTTTATACGTAAGGTCATATAAATAATCATCCTGCGTAGCAAAACCATCCGGAATCACATAGTTCGGCAACATGATGTCCTGCTTCAACTTCAGCGGAATGATCTTATCAACGATCTCATTTGTATTGTCTATCGCTTCTGGAAGATCACTGAAAATCTGTGTCATTTCAGCTGTTGTTTTAAAATAGAACTGATCGTTATAAAAAGCGAAACGTTTTCCTTTTGATGAATTAGAATCGTCATCACCAAAATCTTTCATGATGGGTGTACTTTGTTTTTCACCTGTATTGATACACAATAAAATATCATGCGCATTCGAATCCTGCTGATCCACATAATGTGAATCGTTCGAAGCAATAATTTTCACATTGTATTTTTTTGACCATCTGAGAAGGACCTCATTCACTTTATCCTGCTCCGGAATACCGTGTCGTTGCAATTCGATATAATAATCTTCACCAAAAATATCCAACCACCATTTAAATTCCTTCTCCGCTTCCACTTCACCATTCTTCATGATGGCCTTTGGGACAGATGCGCCCAAACAACAAGTTGTAGCGATCAATCCTTCGTGGTATTGTAAAATAAGTTCTTTATCTATACGGGGATATTTTCCGTATAAACCTTCCATATATCCCAATGAACAAAGCTTTACAAGATTTTTATACCCTTGAGGATTCTTCGCTAAAAACAATTGATGATAACGAATGTCTTTATCTTCCTTTGTAAATTGGCGCTTATTGCGATTTTCCACCACATAAAATTCGCAACCGACAATCGGCTTTATCTTATTCGGATTTTCAGGTGTGTTGTGTTTTCCCGCTTCGGCAACAAATTTAAAAACACCAAACATGTTACCATGATCGGTGATGGCCAATGCCCGCATATTATCATTTACTGCTTTTTTATAAAGCGAAGAAATATCTGCGGCACCATCTAAAAGTGAAAATTGAGTATGTACGTGTAAATGGGAAAAATTCATTTTATAGTCTTGAGTAATTAGTAATTATTCATAAGTCGTTCATCATTTAATTAGCAGAATTACTACTTTTTACAAAAGAGAACAGATCAAAGAATAGCTTGTAAATTTACTCATTAAAAGAGTATTTTCAGGACAGTGTTAATAAGATTGGAAAAGTAGCTAATGAATGGTACAAAAGGCTGTTAATAAGGTCGGCCGAGAATATCGATCAGTTCGATTTTTTCATAAATTCAAGAATCTGGCCGTATGCAACTTTCCTCGGATTTATATAACTGAATATCATGCCTGCATGCCGCTTTCTTGGAACAGTAATTAGCTGAGCATCTGATTGATATTTTTTCAACTCAAGCAAAAAAGCATTACTTTCATTCACTATTCCCGGATACGTTCGGCCTCCTACAAACAGAATAAATTTTGGCATGCCCTCATGCAAATGAAAAAAGGGAGATCCGTTTTTCCATAGCTTTTCATCTTTTGTAAAAATAGATCTATAGACATCGTAATTGTATTTTTCTTCCCTTTTTAAATAAGAATACATATCTAAACCAAATGCATCAATCAAAACGCAACCCTTGATCGGATTATTTATTTTTATCGAATCGAAATACGTTTTGTCGGTAGCGATAAGCGCTGCAAGGTGCGCTCCGGCAGAATGTCCTGAAACATAAATTTTATTTGTATCACCACCAAAAGCAGAAATATTTTCTTTTACCCATTTTAAAGATTGAGCAGCATCTATGGCCATTGCCGGATAACCAACGTTAGGATATTTACGGTAATCGATTACAACAGCTACTATTCCCTTTTTAGCCATTCCTTTTCCAAAGAATCGATACATGGATTTCTTTCCGGTTGTCCAGTTTCCGCCATGTATAAATACCAATACATTTTTAGTTTCGATTGTTTTTCGTTTAGGTGAATAAACGTTTAACGTGAGAAGTTGATCCTTGCTATAAATGATATTTTTTTTCTGATGCAGGTATAAACCGGCACAACTGCTGAGAAGAATGGTACTTAAGCAAAAAAGAAAAATTGTCCGCAGCATACTAGGGTAAAACAATTTCATATGCTGCAATATACTTAACAATCGGACTCTTATAATATTTTGTGAACTCATACTAAATTATATTTGGATCGACTTAATTAAATTTAACAAAATAACATAAAAAAGCAAAAAACCTCCATGCGTTTTGCAAGGAGGTTTTTTGATATTTGATACTAACTTTTATCTTAGTATGGATTGAATACGGTTGTATCTTTTCGTTCCATCGGACGGAAACTCAATACAGGCATATCACTTTCATTAATAATACGTTGAGCAACAGTTCCGATAAAAAATTCTTTCATACTTAATTCCGCTTTAGTCATGATTAGGATCAAATCAGCATCAACTTCATGTCCGTAATCCATAACCATTTGAGGGATATCAGTTCCACGTAATGTTTTGATAGTACAACGTACATCCTGATCTTTTATATATTTCCAAACCTGATTAGAATAAGAAATCAATTTATTTTCAGCATCTTCATCTTTTTGAGTCAAGATAGAGATCACGCGGATATCAGCATTAAATATTTTAGCTAATTCAATTGCTTTATTTACTTTTTCACGGGTTTCTTTTGTTAAATCCAAAGGAAGTAAAATCGTTTTGCAACCATCACGGTGAACTTTTCCGCGGATAGTAATAACAGGATGCTTGGATTCACGCACCATTTTAAATGCATTTTTTCCTATAATTTTACCTAATGATATTTTAGAAGAAAGTCCGATCATCACAAATAAAGGGTTCATTACATCGGCCACTTTATTTATCTCTTCGTAAACATTTCCTTTGCGAACCATTGTTTCAACCGGTTGCCCTGATTTTAAAGAAGCTTCTTTAGCCAATTCATCCAGCATTTTTTGAGCGAAAGGAGGATTCCCTTCATCAACACTTAATAAAATGATCTTCGAATTGGTTAATCGCGCAAGATTATAAGATTGACTTAAAGCGATAACTGTTTGCTCTGTAGAATCGATAGGAACTAAAATTGAATTTGTAGCTGCTGACATAGTATATTATATTATATTTTTATTTGGTCCGCAAAATTACAAAATAAATCGGGAGAACGAAATTTTAACTTTAAATTTATGGTTTTCATCTTCGTTTTTCGACAATCAATAGAATGAAAATGAGTAGTTTGAACAAAGACATGTTGAAAGAAATAAAGCAAAAACAAACTGCAAACAATTTCAGAAAATTTTTATTCTTAGAAAACCGGGGGGCATTGAACAAAATAAACGTTAATTATGCCCATATAAAACCCAATTTATCAATGTTTAAGTCATAAAAGATGGTTATACGGGAAAAA
>JBILYL010000047.1:0-12134 GCA_044377775.1 Bacteroidia bacterium | reverse complement strand
AAACTAAAGGAACTCATCCTGAAACAGGGGAAGAAATTTCTCGTAAACCGGATGTTAAAGAACCATTTACAGCATTGGCATTTAAAATTGCAACTGATCCTTTCGTTGGTCGTTTGTGTTTCTTCCGTGCTTATTCTGGTCGTTTAGATGCAGGTTCATACGTGTTGAATACTCGCAGTGGTAACAAAGAGCGTATTTCTCGTATTTTCCAAATGCATGCTAACAAACAAAATGCAATTGAATTTATCGAAGCTGGTGATATTGGTGCAGCTGTAGGATTTAAAGATATTAAAACAGGAGATACGTTGTGTGATGAAAAACACCCTATCGTTCTTGAATCAATGAATTTCCCTGAGCCTGTTATTGGTGTCGCTATTGAGCCTAAAACTCAAGCTGACTTGGATAAATTAGGTGTTTCATTAAATAAATTAGCGGAAGAAGATCCTACTTTCCGTGTTAAAACAGATGAGGATAGTGGTCAAACCATTATTTCCGGAATGGGTGAGCTTCACCTTGAAATTATTCTTGATCGCTTGAAACGTGAGTTTAAAGTGGAATGTAATCAAGGACCTCCTCAAGTATCATACAAAGAAACAATCAATGGCGAAGTCTCTCACCGTGAAGTTTATAAAAAACAGTCAGGTGGTCGTGGTAAGTTTGCCGATATACAAGTTGTAATTTCTCCTGTTGATGCAGATTTTGATGCAACAACGAAAGCTGGTGGATTACAATTCATCAATGAGATTTCAGGTGGTAATATTCCTCGTGAATTTATTCCTGCAGTTGAAAAAGGATTTAAATCAGCAATGGTAAATGGTGTATTAGCAGGTTATCCTGTAGATACATTAAAAGTAAGATTGTTAGATGGGTCTTACCACAATGTCGATTCAGACGCATTGTCTTTTGAGATCTGTGCCCGTTCTGCATTCCGTGAAGCAATGCCAAAAGCAAAACCTGTTTTATTGGAGCCTATCATGAAAGTGGAAGTTCTTACTCCTGAGCAAAACATGGGTGATGTAGTAGGAGATTTGAACAAACGTAGAGGTATGATCGAAGGAATGGATACTAGAGCTGGTTCTCAGGTTATCAAAGCAAAAGTTCCTTTGTCTGAGATGTTTGGATATGTTACTACTTTGCGTACAATCACATCGGGTCGCGCTACTTCAACAATGGAATTTTCTCATTATGCAGAAGCTCCGCGTAGTACTTCCGATGAAGTAATTGCAAAAGCAAAAGGAAAAGCTGAAAAAGTATAAATAAATCGTTCTTTCTATAAAACTATGAGCCAAAAAATCAGAATCAAATTAAAATCTTATGACTTCAACTTAGTTGATAAGTCTGCAGAGAAAATTGTTAAAACGGTTAAAATGACAGGTGCTGTTGTAAGTGGGCCGATTCCATTGCCAACACACAAAAAGATCTACACTGTTTTACGTTCACCCCATGTAAACAAAAAAGCACGTGAACAATTTCAATTGTGCTCATACAAAAGATTATTAGATATCTACAATTCAACTTCAAAAACTGTTGATGCATTAATGAAACTAGAATTGCCTAGTGGTGTTGAAGTAGAAATTAAAGCTTCGTAATACAAACAAATAATAAATTAATAAAACAATGTCTGGAATAATAGGTAAAAAAATTGGAATGACCAGTATCTTCAGTGCCAATGGTAAATATATACCATGCACAGTTATTGAAGCTGGTCCTTGCGTAGTTACGCAAGTAAAAACCTTGGAGAAAGACGGATATGCTTCAGTACAATTGGCATTTGATGAGAAGAAAGAAAAACATACTTCTTCTGCAATGAAAGGTCATTTTGAAAAAGCTTCAACGACTCCTAAACGTAAATTAGTTGAATTTAAATACTTCGAAACTCAAAAGAATCTTGGTGAAGTAGTAACTGTTGATCTTTTCGCTGAAGGCGATTTTATCGATGTTGCAGGAACTTCAAAAGGTAAAGGTTTTCAAGGTGTTGTAAAACGTCACGGTTTTGGTGGTGTGGGTGGAACAACTCACGGTCAGCATGATCGTTTACGTGCACCGGGATCATTAGGTGCTTCTTCTTGGCCTTCACGCGTATTCAAAGGAATGAGAATGGCAGGTAGAACTGGCGGAGACCGTGTTAAGATTCAAAATTTAGAAGTAGTAAAAGTTATTGCAGATAAAAATCTTTTAATTGTTAAAGGTTCTATCGCAGGGGCAAAAGGTTCATACGTTACAATTGAAAAATAAAATGGAAGTATCAATTTTAAATATAAGCGGTAAAGCTACTTCAAAGAAGTTAAGCTTAAACGATGCGATCTTTGGTATCGAGCCGAATGACCATGCGATTTATTTAGATGTTAAACAACATTTAGCAAATAAACGTCAAGGTACTCATAAATCAAAAGAAAGAGCAGAAGTACGTGGTTCTAGTAAAAAATTAAAGAACCAAAAAGGTACCGGTGGTGCACGTGCAGGTAATGACAAATCTCCAACAAGAGTTGGTGGAGGTAGAGCGTTTGGTCCTCGTCCGAGAGACTATGCTTTCAAATTAAATAAAAAATTAAAGCGTTTAGCTCGTATGTCAGCTTTAGCTTATAAAGCAAAAGAAAGCAATATTACAATTTTGGAAGACTTCAATTTCGATTCTCCTAAAACACAGAAATATGCTGATTTGATTAATAATTTAAAGCTTTCCGACAAAAAAACACTATTAGTGTTGGGGGAATCAAATAAAAACATATATTTGTCGTCCCGAAATTTGACCAATGCAAAAGTCGTAACTGCTTCGGATTTAAACACTTACGATATTTTGAATGCGAATAACCTGTTGCTTGTTGAAAGCTCAGTAAAGGAAATTGAAAATTTATTAAGCAATTAATAAGATGAACGTGATAGTAAAACCGGTTATAACCGAAAAAATGACAGCCCAAGGCGAAAAATTTAATCGCTATGGTTTTGTAGTGGCAAAAGCTGCTAACAAAGTGGAAATAAGATTAGCTGTTGAGAAATTATATGGAGTAACTGTAGAATCAGTGAACACTCAGAATTATGTTGGTAAAGTGAAAACGCGTAATACCACAAAAGGTATTGCTGTTGGACGAGTGAATCAACATAAGAAAGCAGTTGTTACTTTAAAGGCTGGAGAGTCAATTGATTTTTACGCAGGCATTTAATAAAAAGTAACGCAGATTTTAGTATCTGTGAAAATTATAGAAATTAATTATACAGGTTTGTAACCTGTGAAAATAAAAAAACTGAGATGGCTTTAAAGAAATTTAGACCCCTAACCCCAGGGCAACGATTTAAGTTAGTTAGCGATAACGATGATATTACTCACGGCAAACCTGAAAAAAGTTTGTTAGTTCCGATTAAAAAATCGGGTGGACGTGATAATACTGGTAAAATGACAATGCGCTATATTGGTGGTGGTCATAAGCAACAATATCGTATTATCGATTTTAAAAGAGATAAATTTGGGGTTCCCGCAACTGTAAAAACAATTGAATACGATCCAAATCGTACTGCCCGAATTGCTTTAGTCGTTTATGCTGATGGAGAAAAACGTTATATCGTTGCTCCTAATGGCTTAAAAGTAGGACAGAAAATTGTTTCTGGTAAAGAAGCTTCTCCTGAAATTGGAAATGCATTATTTTTATCAGATATTCCATTAGGTACTGCAATACACAATATCGAATTACGTCCTGGACAAGGTGCTATTATGGCACGTAGTGCTGGATCTGCGGCACAATTAAGTGCTAGAGATGGTAAATATGCTATTATTAAAATGCCTTCAGGTGAAACACGTATGGTGTTGATTACTTGTATGGCTACTATTGGTACTGTATCTAATGCTGATCATAACTTAGAAATTAGCGGTAAAGCTGGTCGTTCACGTTGGCAAGGTCGTAGACCAAGAACTCGTCCGGTTGCAATGAATCCTGTTGATCATCCTATGGGTGGAGGTGAAGGAAGAGCATCTGGAGGTCACCCTCGTTCTCGTACTGGTTTACCTTCTAAAGGATACAAAACTCGTTACCCTAAAAAAGCTTCGAATAAGTATATCATTGAAAGAAGAAAAAAATAAATTAATTAATATTGGTTTAATGGTCAGGAACAGATAGTTCCGGATTCATAACCTTAAAACAAAAAGAAATGGCACGTTCATTAAAAAAAGGTCCTTTTATCGACTGGAAACTTGAGAAAAAATTATTAGATCTTCAGGCTTCAGGTAAAAAAACAGTAATTAAAACCTGGTCTCGTAAATCAATGATCTCTCCGGATTTCGTAGGATTAACAGTTGCAGTTCACAATGGAAATAAATTTATTCCTGTTTATGTTACTGAGAATATGGTTGGTCATAAATTTGGTGAGTTTTCTCCAACGAGAACTTTCAGAGGTCACTCTGGTAATAAAGATAAAGTATCTAAATAGAATATTAAAGAGATTATAATATAACGAAAAATGGGTGTTAGAAAACAAAACGCAGCAGATGCAAGAAAAGAGGCAAACAAAAGCAGATATTTTGCTGTCTTGAAAAATTGCCCCACATCTCCCCGTAAAATGAGATTGTTGGCCGACCTTATCAGAGGTAAAGAAGTATTTATGGCATTGAATATTTTAAAATTCAATCCTAAAGAAGCATCAGGAAGATTAGAAAAATTGTTGACTTCAGCAATCTCTAATTATGAAGCTAAAACAGGACAACGTCCGGAAGATAGCAACTTGGTTGTGAAAGAAATTTTTGTTGATAGTGCGTTACAAATGAAGCGTTTAAGAACTGCTCCACAAGGTCGTGCTAACAGAATCAGAAAGCGTTCTAATCACGTAACGATTGTTGTTGACAGCAAAAAAGTAGAAACCAAAAAGCAAGAAGAAACTAAATAATAATAATTTTCAATGGGACAAAAAGCAAATCCAATAGGCTTACGTTTAGGCATCATTAAAGGATGGGATTCAAACTGGTATGGCGGAAAAAATTTCGCTGATAAATTGGTTGAGGATCATAAGATCAGAACTTATTTGAAAGCTCGTTTAGCAAAGGCTAGTATTTCAAAAATTGTGATCGAAAGAACAGTGAAAATTATTACTGTAACTATTAACACATCTCGTCCAGGTATTATTATTGGAAAAGGTGGTGCTGAAGTTGATAAAATCAAAGAAGAATTAAAAAAGATTACTAAAAAAGATATTCAGATCAATATTTTTGAAATTAAACGTCCTGAATTAGATGCCCGTTTAGTTGCTGATAGTATTGCTCGTCAAATCGAAGGCCGTATCTCTTTTCGTAGAGCTGTTAAAATGGCAGTTGCTTCTACAATGAGAATGGGTGCTGAAGGTATTAAAGTGAAATGTTCTGGTCGTTTGGCTGGTGCTGAAATGGCACGCGTTGAAGGTTACAAAGAAGGACGAACGCCTCTTCATACTCTTCGTGCAGACATTGATTATGCATTAGCAGAAGCACATACTACTTATGGTCGTATCGGAGTTAAAGTTTGGATCTGTAAAGGTGAGATCTACGGAAAACGTGATCTTTCTCCAAATGTTGGAAATGCTGCTGCGGGAGCGAAAGATGGAAAAGGTGGAGCACCGAAAGGAGGAAATCCGAAATTTGATAAACGCGGACCCGGTGGACCAAGAAAAGGTGGAAGCGATAACAGAAGAAGAGATTCTAAGTAGTTTTTGAAAAAAATATAAAGATATTAATTGATATAATAAAGAAATACAATGTTACAGCCGAAAAGAACCAAATATAGAAAGATGCACAAAATGAAGATGAAAGGCAACGCGAAGCGTGGCGATCAACTTTCATTCGGTTCATTTGGATTAAAGGCAACTGAAGGATGCTGGGTTACAGCCCGTCAATTAGAAGCTGCTAGGGTTGCAGTAACACGTTTCATGAAACGTGAAGGTCAGATCTGGATCCGTGTTTTCCCTGATAAACCTATTACTTCTAAGCCTGCAGAGGTTCGTATGGGTAAAGGTAAAGGTGCTCCTGAATATTGGGTTGCCGTAGTAAAACCAGGTCGCATTATGTTTGAAGCAGAAGGCGTGCCAATGGAAGTTGCAAAAGAAGCATTGCGTTTAGCTGCTCAGAAATTACCTGTAACAACTAAATTTGTTGTTAGACGAGATTATTCAGCAGAAGCAAACTAAAATTAGAAATAATAGAACATCAATAAAATGAAACAAGAGGATATCAAACAGCTTTCAACAACTGATCTTACAGACAGAATCAAAGAACAAAAAAATTCTTTGGCTAAATTAAAGTTGAATCATTCAGTATCTCCTATTGAAAATCCTGCAACCATTACTGATAGCAGAAAAACAGTAGCTAGATTACAAACAGAACTTCGCTCTAGACAAATTGCAGAGGCTAAAAAATAATTTCAAACAATGGAAAGAAATTTAAGAAAAGAAAAAGTTGGTACAGTTACCAGCAACAAAATGGAAAAATCCATTGTTGTTTCAGTTGAACGTAAAGTAAAACATCCGAAATACGGAAAGTTTTTGAACAAAACGACAAAATTTGTTGCTCATGATGATGCAAATACTTGCAACATCGGTGATACAGTTAAAATTGTTGAAACACGTCCTCTAAGTAAGAGTAAGTGCTGGAGATTAGTTGAAGTACTTGAAAGAGCGAAATAATTAGTAAAAACCTTTGGGGTGCGCTGACTGAATTTTCAATTCGTTCATCAACCCAAAATAGAATTTTAAAAAAATGGTACAACAGGAATCAAGATTATTAGTTGCGGATAACAGCGGTGCAAAAGAGGTACTGGTTATTCGTGTACTCGGTGGAACTAAAAAAAGATATGCTTCTATTGGAGATAAAGTGGTAGTAACTGTAAAACACGCTTTGCCTTCAGGAAATATTAAAAAAGGTGCCGTGTCAAAAGCAGTAGTTGTTAGAACTAGAAAAGAAGTGAGACGTGCTGACGGATCATATATTCGTTTTGATGACAATGCTGTAGTATTATTAAATGCTACTGACGAATTAAGAGGAACCCGTATTTTCGGACCAGTTGCCCGTGAATTAAGAGATAAAAATTTTATGAAAATCATTTCACTTGCTCCAGAAGTTCTGTAGGTGAATAATAAATACAACAATGAAAGTTAAATTACATATCAAAAAAGACGACTTAGTAAAAGTTCTTGCAGGAGACTCTAAAGGTCAAGAAGGTAAAGTTTTATCTATTGATAAAACTAAAAACCGTGCAGTTGTTGAAGGAGTTAATTTAGTATCTAAACATACTAAACCGGATGCAAAAAATCCTCAAGGTGGAATCATTAAGAAAGAAGCATCAGTTCATGTTTCTAATTTAATGTTAGTAGAGCCTGGAACAGGTAAAGTGACTCGCGTTGGTCGCAAATTAGATGAAAAATCGAACAAATTAGTACGTTACTCAAAAAAGACAGGGGAGGTAATTAAATAATGACTTATTCACCACGATTAAAAGACAAATATAAAGCGGATGTTGTTCCGGCTTTACAGAAAAAGTACGGTTACAGCAGCTCTATGCAAGTGCCTAAACTTCAAAAAATATGCCTTAATCAAGGAGTTGGAGACGCTGTTTCTGATAAGAAATTGATAGAAAGTGCTATCAAAGAAATGACTACTATTAGCGGTCAAAAAGCCGTTTCTACCATTTCTAAGAAAGATATTTCCAATTTCAAACTTCGTAAAGGTGTTCCTATCGGAGTTCGAGTTACTCTTCGCGGAGATACAATGTACGAATTTTTAGACAGATTAATCTCTGTTGCTTTACCTCGTATCCGTGATTTCCGTGGAATTAACGACAAAGGTTTTGATGGAAGTGGAAACTACACATTAGGAGTTACTGAACAAATCATTTTCCCAGAAATTGATATCGATAAAGTAAGCAAAATCATGGGTATGGATATTACCTTTGTTACTTCTGCTACTTCTGATGGTGAAGCATTAGCATTGTTAAGTGAATTCGGATTACCTTTTAAAAATCAAAAAAAATAATATAAGTCGATGGCAAAAGAATCAATGAAAGCAAGAGAAGTTAAACGTAAGAAACTTGCTGATCTATACGCTGAAAGAAGAGCTGCTTTAAAAGCTGCAGGTGATTCAGTAGGTTTACAAAAATTACCTAGAGCTTCGTCTCCAACCCGTCAACGTAACCGTTGTAAATTGACTGGTCGTCCTAGAGGTTATATGCGTCAATTCGGTATTTCTCGTAATCAATTTCGTGAAATGGTGTTAGATGGCTTAATTCCGGGATTGACTAAATCAAGTTGGTAGTTCTTCTTGATAAAAAATTGAGTATTAATGTATAATTATCCTGCGTGCGGGATAAGATATAAAACAAATAAAAATGACAGATACAATTGCAGATTACCTCACTAGAGTGAGAAACGCTATTAAAGCGAATCACCGAATCGTAGAGATTCCTTCTTCTAACCTGAAAAAAGAGATCACTAAGATCCTTTTTGAAAAAGGTTACATCCTAAGTTACAAATTTGAAGAACTAACAGCTCAAGGTACTATTAAAATTGCCTTGAAATACCATCCTGTTAACAAACAGTCTGCTATTAAGAAGTTAGAAAGAATTAGTTCACCCGGTCTACGTAAATATGCTGGTTCAACTAATATTCCTCGTGTTTTAAATGGCTTAGGTATTGCCATCATTTCAACTTCTAAAGGTGTAATGACCGATAAAGAAGCGAAGACACAAAAAGTGGGTGGTGAAGTATTGTGTTATGTTTATTAATATTTAGGAGGAAAGAAAAATGTCAAGAATAGGTAAATTACCAATCACACTTCCGCAAGGAGTTGAGTTGAACATTTCTAATAAGAATGTTGCAACTGTTAAAGGTCCGAAAGGAACATTAACACAGAGTATTGATTCTGCTATTACAGTAAACAATGATAACGGTGTTTTAACTGTTACTCGCGCTACTGATCAAAAGCGTCACAGAGCAATGCACGGCTTATACCGCGCGCTTTTAGCTTCAATGATCAAAGGTGTTAGTGAAGGATATAAAACAGAACAAGAACTTGTTGGTGTTGGTTATCGTGCTGCAAACAAAGGACAAATGTTAGAGTTGACTTTAGGTTTTTCTCATAACGTTGCTTTTGAATTACCGGTAGAAATTAAAGTTACTACTGCTACTGAAAAAGGTCAGAATCCAAAAATCATTTTAGAATCTGCTGATAAACAATTATTGGGAGCTGTTGCTGCTAAAATTCGTTCATTACGTAAACCTGAACCATATAAAGGAAAAGGTATTAAATTTACTGGCGAAATCTTAAGAAGAAAAGCTGGTAAGTCTGCAGGTAAATAATTATAAGAGTTCACAATTATCGGCTTAAACCGATAGAAATAAGGTAAATAAAATGGCTATTACAAAAGAGTTCAGAAGAAACAGAATTAAACAACGTATTCGTAAAGTTGTTAATGGTGACGCACAAAGTCCTAGACTTTCTGTTTTCAGAAGCAATAAAGGTATCTACGTTCAATTGATCGATGATGTATCCGGCAAAACATTAGTTTCTGCTTCATCATCCGACAAAGGAATTGCAGATGCAAAAGGTAACAAAATTGATCAGGCAAAAATGGTAGGGAAATCTATCGCAGAGAAAGCTGGTAAGGCTGGTATTTTATCTGTACGTTTTGATAGAAATGGTTATTTGTATCATGGAAGAGTTAAATCATTAGCAGAAGGTGCTCGTGAAGCCGGATTAAAATTCTAATACTAACAATTGAAAAATTAATTCCGATAACTATCGGGACTGAATCTAAAAATAAATAGAATGTCAAACGCAAACATTAAAAGAGTAAAATCAAGTGATATCGAGCTAAAAGATAAACTTGTTAGCATCCAACGTGTAACTAAAGTTACTAAGGGAGGTAGAAACTTTACATTTTCAGCTATTGTTGTAGTTGGAAACGAAAAAGGTATTGTTGGTTACGGTTTAGGTAAAGCAAAAGAAGTTACTGATGCAATTACTAAAGGTATTGATGATGCAAAAAAGAATTTGATCAAAGTTGCTCTTGTTAAAGGAACTGTTCCTCACGAGCAATATGGTAAATTCAGTGGTTCTTTGGTTTTCTTGAAACCTGCGGCTCATGGTACTGGTGTAATAGCCGGTGGTGCGATGCGTGCTGTTCTTGAAAGCGTTGGTGTTACAGACGTTTTGGCTAAATCGAAAGGTTCATCAAATCCTCATAATGTTGTAAAAGCAACTATGGATGCCTTGATGAAAATGCGTGATGCAGCTACTGTTGCTCAAACACGTGGTATTTCAATGGAAAAAGTATTTAATGGTTAATATTAAGCTTTAGGTTTTGTAGGGTGTAACAACTTTTACTGTAACTTTAAAACTTTAAACTTTATAAAAAAATGGCAACAATTAAAATTAAACAGATAAAAAGTGGTATCGGTCAAACTGAACGTCAAAAACGTACGTTACGTGCCTTAGGTTTTATCAGAATGAACCAAACAATTGAAAAGGAAGCAACGCCTCAAATTGTAGGAATGGTAAATAAGGTAGCTCATTTGCTTACTGTAATAAAATAAATAATAACAAGAAATAAATATAAGTGATGAACTTAAGTAAATTAACACCCGCAGAAGGTTCTGTAAAAAACGCTAAGAAACGTATTGGTAGAGGTCAAGGATCAGGAAAAGGCGGAACATCTACAAAAGGGCACAAAGGTGCTCAATCTCGTTCAGGATATTCTGCAAAAAGAGGTTTTGAAGGTGGGCAAATGCCATTGCAAAGACGCGTTCCTAAATTTGGTTTCAAAAATATTAATCGTGTTGAATACCGCGGAATTAACCTGGATGTAATTCAGGGGTTAGTTGATGACAATAACGTGTCAGCAATTGATTTGGCATTTTTGATCTCAAAAGGTTTAGCTCATAAAAACGATAAAGTAAAAGTGCTTGGTCGTGGTGAATTAAAATCAAAAGTTGATATTCAGGTGCATGCATTTTCTGCAACTGCTAAATCAGCAATCGAAGCAAAAGGTGGTTCTGCTGTTTCAGTTGAAAAAGCTTAATTAAACGCAGTAATACTGTTTTATGAAAAACTTTATAAATACATTAAAAAACATTTGGAAAATCGAAGAACTTCGAGTTCGTATTTTAAATACGCTCGGATTTATTTTGATTTACCGATTGGGTTCATACATCGTACTTCCGGGTGTTAATTCTGATCTTCTTGCTGAAGCCAGTAAAACATCTAACGAAGGAATTGTTGGATTGATCAATATTTTTGCAGGTGGTGCTTTTTCTCGTGCTTCTGTATTCGGTTTAGGTATTATGCCGTATATTTCTGCTTCTATTGTTGTTCAATTGTTGGGAATGGCTTTGCCTTATTTCCGTAAACTTCAAATGTCAGGAGAAAGTGGTCGTAAAAAGATCAATCAAATTACCCGTTTCCTTACTGTTGGAATTACATTGATGCAGGCTCCTGGTTATATCGCTACTCAGATTACAAATAAAGCTGGTGTTGTTTCAGATCCTAGTTTCTTTTGGATGGCTCAATCAATTTTAATTTTAGTTACAGGTACGATGTTCGTTATGTGGCTTGGTGAAAAAATTACAGATAAAGGTATTGGTAACGGTATTTCATTGATTATTATGATTGGTATCATTGCTCGTTTGCCTTTCTCTTTTGTTTCAGAATTTGCTAACCGTTTGGGTGGCGAAGGTGGAGGCGGTGGATTGATCATGTTGTTGATTGAAATGGTTCTGTTATTGTTGATCATTGTGGGGACGATTATGTTGGTTCAGGGAACAAGAAAAATTCCTGTTCAATATGCTAAAAAAATTGTTGGAAGTAAACAATATGGTGGTACTCGTCAGTATATTCCTTTGAAAGTGAATGCTGCAGGTGTTATGCCTATCATTTTTGCACAAGCAATTATGTTTATCCCTATTACAGTGATTCAATATGCTCAATCCGATTCATTAACGGGTGTTTTGGGTGCATTGTCAAATCATAATGGTTTTTGGTATAATTTTGTATTTGCATTACTGATTATTGTTTTTACTTATTTTTATACTGCGATTACGGTAAATCCGAATCAAATGGCGGAAGATATGAAACGCAACGGTGGATTTGTTCCCGGTGTTGTTCCTGGTAAAAAAACAGCTGAATTCATTGA